>NZ_VSMK01000006.1 GCF_011682075.1 Nitratidesulfovibrio liaohensis | reverse complement strand
CGCATTGCGGGTACGCGGCACCCAGCACCACGCCCACGGGCACCCTGCGCTTGCGCCGGGGGCATCCGGGGGCGGATCCGGGGCGCATCGGCTTCCGTGGCACGGGCATGTGCCGCCGCGGGGGCGTGCGGTACCCTCCATCCTTTCCATACCCGGAACGTCATCCAATGATAAGTGTTTATTCCGTCAGCCTTGGCTGCCCCAAGAACCGCGTGGACACCGAACGCCTGCTGGGCGCGCTGGGCGCTCCCGTGCGCCCCGTGGCCGACATGGCCGAGGCCGACGTGGTGCTCGTGAATACCTGCGGGTTCATCCTGCCCGCCGTGGAAGAATCGGTGCGCACCGTGGTGGAGGCCGTGGACGAGATTTCCGGGCTGGCCCGGCGGCCCCTGCTGGCCGTGGCCGGGTGCCTGGTGGGCCGCTATGGCGAGCGCGACCTGGCCGCCGAACTGCCGGAAGTGGACCTGTGGCTGCCCAACCAGTCCATGGAAACATGGCCGGACCTGCTGGCACGCGCCGCGGGGGCCAGAGTGGCCGGAGTCGGCGGGATCGCTCCCGGCTATGCGGGGGGCACGCGGCTTCTGTCCACCGGGCCGTCGTACGCCTGGCTGAAGATCAGCGACGGATGCCGCCACAACTGTTCCTTCTGCACCATCCCTTCCATTCGCGGGGCGCACCGCTCGACCCCGGCGGCGGAACTGGAACGCGAGGCGCGGCAGTTGCTGGACATGGGCGTACGGGAACTGATTCTGGTCGCGCAGGACGTCACCGCCTGGGGCGAGGATCTGGAAAGCGCCAGCGGCAAGGGCGACCTGCGCCCCCTGCTGGACCGGCTGCTGCCCCTGCCGGGGCTGGACCGGCTGCGCCTGATGTACCTGTACCCCGCCGGGCTCAACGACGACCTGCTGGCGTATCTTGCGACGGCGGGCGCGCCCTTCGTGCCCTATTTCGACGTGCCCTTGCAGCACGCCCACCCCGACGTGCTGGGCCGCATGGGGCGCCCGTTCGCCCGCAACCCCCGCGTGGTGGTGGACCGCATCCGCAAACACTTTCCGGACGCGGCCCTGCGCACCTCCATCATCGTCGGCTTTCCCGGCGAGACGGAGGAACACTACGCCGCGCTCACCGACTTCGTGGCGGAGACGCGCTTTCACCACCTTGGCGTGTTCGCCTACCGGGCGGAGGAAGGCACCCCCGCCGCCGCCATGCCCGGGCAGGTGGACGACAAGGTGAAGGAGTGGCGGCGCGATGCGCTGATGGAAGTACAGGCCGAAATCAGCGAGGAGATCATGGAATCCTACGTGGGCCAGCGGCTGCCCGTGCTGGTGGACGCCCCCCACGACGAATGGCCCGGCCTGCACACGGGCCGCACCTGGTTCCAGGCCCCGGAGATAGACGGGGTTACCTACGTGAGCGGGGCCGGTGTGGTCCCCGGCGCGCTGGTGGAGGCGGACATCGTGGAGGCCCGGACCTACGATCTGGTGGCCCTGGCCGAGCCGGAGGAGTAGGGGCGGGTACAGGGGCGAACAGGCCGGACGGGGAAGTCCGCAACGGAAAGGCCGCCCGCCCCATACCGCGCCCCCCGTCACCCCTGTCTGGCCTGTCTGGCCTGACTGGCCTGACTGGCCTGACTGGCGGGGCTGGCCTGACTGGCGGGGCTGGCCTGGCTGGCCTGGCTGGCCTGGCTGGTCCGACGGACCCGGCCAATCCGTCCGGCCGCGGCTGGCCCTTACGGAGATTCACCATCCGCCGCGCCCCGCGCGGTTGTCATTCCCAGGGCATTCTGCTATGCAGACCAATCCCGCTCTTTGGGCGGGAAAATTTGCGTCGGTTGGAGGAAACGTATGACAGCAACCCCCGAAAACATGGAAAACGCCGCTCTTGAAATGGATCTGAGTTTCGAGAGCGCCCTCGAGAATTACCTCAGCTCCGATTTCGGCGACCTCGAAGAAGGGTCGATCATCAAGGGCGAGGTGGTGCGCGTGGATGAGGACAGCGTCCTCGTCGACGTGAACTTCAAGTCCGAAGGGCAGATTTCCGCTTCCGAGTTCAGGGACAGCACCGGCAAGGTCAACATCGCCGTGGGCGACAAGGTGGACGTCTTCGTCGTTCGCAAGAACGAGATGGAAGGCACCATCACCCTGTCCTTCGAGAAGGCCAAGCGCATGCAGCTCTTCGACAAGCTCGAAGAGATTCAGGAAAACAACGGGGTCATCACCGGCCGCATCGTGCGCCGCATCAAGGGTGGCTACACCGTCGATCTCGGCGGCGTCGAAGCCTTCCTGCCCGGTTCGCACGTGGACCTGCGCCCCGTCCCCGACATGGACGCGCTGGTCAACCAGGAATACGAATTCCGTGTTCTCAAGATCAACCGTCGGCGCAGCAACGTCATCGTTTCCCGCCGCGTCCTGCTTGAAGAGGAACGCGATTCCAAGCGTCAGGATCTGCTGCGCACTCTCGAAGAGAACCAGATCGTCACCGGCAAGGCCAAGAACATCACCGAATACGGCGTGTTCGTGGACCTTGGCGGGCTGGACGGCCTGCTGCACATCACCGACATGTCCTGGAAGCGCATCCGTCACCCGAAGGAACTGGTCACCCTTGGCCAGGAACTGCAGCTGAAGGTGCTCTCCTTCGACCGCGACAACCAGAAGGTGTCGCTGGGCATGAAGCAGCTGGTGGCCGACCCCTGGCAGGACATCACCGCCAAGTACCCCGAAGGCGCCAAGCTTCAGGGCCGCGTGACCAACCTGGTGGACTACGGCGCGTTCGTCGAGCTGGAGCCCGGCGTGGAAGGCCTGGTCCACATTTCCGAAATGTCGTGGACCCGCAAGCTGCGTCATCCGTCGCAGATGGTGCGCGTGGGCGACGAAGTGGAAGTGGTCATCCTCGGCGTCGATCAGGACAAGAAGCGCATCTCCCTCGGCATGAAGCAGGTCAAGCCGAACCCGTGGGAAGTTGTGGCCGAAAAGTACCCCGAAGGCACCGTCCTTGAAGGCGTGATCAAGAACATCACCGAATTCGGCATGTTCATCGGCATCGAGGACGGCATCGACGGCCTGATCCACGTGTCCGACATCAGCTGGACCAAGAAGATCCGCCATCCCAACGAAGTGTTCAAGACCGGTGACGTGGTGCAGGCCAAGGTGCTGACCGTCGATCAGGAGAACGAAAAGTTCACCCTCGGCATCAAGCAGCTGACCGAAGACCCGTGGACCCACGTGCCTTCCCGTTACCCGGTGGGCGCGCTGATCGAAGGCACGGTGACCAACATCACCGACTTCGGCCTGTTCGTTGAAGTGGAAGAAGGCATCGAAGGCCTGGTCCACGTCTCCGAAATCAGCCAGAAGAAGATCAAGTCGCCCTCCGAGATGTTCAAGGAAGGCGTGGTCATCCAGGCCAAGGTCATCCACGTCTCCGCCGAAGAACGTCGCCTCGGGCTGTCCATCAAGCAGCTCAAGGACGAGGAAGAACGTCGCAAGCCCAAGGAATTCCGCGCCGGTCCCGCCGATACGGGCGGCCAGAACCTTGGTGACCTGCTGAAGCAGAAGCTGGAAGAGGATGCTTCCGACAGCTAGACCCTCCTTCAGCCAGCGGCATCCGTTCATCTTCGGATTCCTGCTCATTCTGGCGGCCGTTGCCCTCTTCATGGGGGCTTCGGTCGCCTTGCGCCATTTGACCGGCGTCACGGGCCCGTTCGCGGGCCCGCGCGTCGGGGTGGTGCGGGTTGAAGGCATGATCGCCGACATCTCCAAGACCACCGCGTGGATGGACACCCTGCGCGACGATCCTTCGGTGCGCGGCGTGCTGCTGCGGGTGGATTCGCCCGGTGGCGGCGTTGCCGCCTCGCAGGAACTGCTGGACGCCGTGCGCCGCATGGCCCAGGTGAAGCCGGTGGTGGTATCCATGGGCACCGTGGCCGCGTCCGGCGGATACTACATCTCGCTGGGGGCCACGCGCGTCATCGCCAACCCCGCCACGCTCACCGGATCCATCGGCGTGAAGATGGAACTGCCCAACGTGCAGGGCCTGATGGACAAGCTGGGCCTGGCCCGGCAGACGCTGGTTTCCGGCGACATGAAGGACGCGGGTTCGCCGTTCCGGGCCATGACCCCGCAGGAGCGCGAGTACCTGCAATCGCTGGTCATGGACATGTACGACCAGTTCGTGACCGAGGTGGCCAATTCGCGCAACCTGCCGGTGGAAAAGGTGCGCGCCGTGGCTGACGGCCGGGCGCTGACCGGACGGCAGGCACACGAATTGGGGCTGGTGGACGCCCTGGGCGGCATGGACGTGGCCATGACCGATTTGCAACAGTTGTGCGGCATTACCGAGCGACCCGTGCTGGTGGAACAGCCCAAGCCTTCGTCGTGGCTGCGCGACGCGCTGGAATCGGTGCTGGACCTGCAACCGGCGTCGCGGGTGGTTACGCCCGGCTTCCTCTATGTCTACTGAGTGACGGTCGGCGCCACTCCGTACATGCAGCCCCTGCCGCCCACGCCGCAGGGGCTTCTGTTTTGTGGCTGCCATCAACAACGATTTGGAGCAAGGGAGGGGCCATGGATTCAGGAACCGGGGAACCCTCCATGATCGCCCAAGACGTTGCATACCACCAGCCCTTCACTTTCGGGGTGGCTCCCGCGTGCACAGCCCGGCAGGTGCGGCTGGCCCGCTGCCTGCGGCTGGAGGCGGCCTGCTTCGCCGCGTGGCCCGCACAAGAGGAGGAACGGCGGGGCAATCTGCTGCTGCGTGCGGCTGGCGGCTATTCCATGCGCATCAACAGCGGCGTGCCTTTGTTGCCAGCGGGCACGGGCGTTGCGTGGAACGAAGGGCACGTGCGCCATGCCGAGGCATGGTACGCCGCGCGCGGGCTGCCCCCGCAATTCCGGCTGCCGGAGCCGCTGGAAGGCGGGGACGCAAACGGCATGGCCGGTCTCGATCCCCTGCTGACAGCCATGGGCTACACCGCCGCCGACCCCACGCTGGTCCAGGAACTGGACCTGACGTGCTGGGCCGAGGCCCCGGAAACTGTCCCGCATGCCGTCGCGCCCGATTCCGGCGCCACCGCCTCCGTGCCCCGCCGCTACGCCATGGTGGTTCACCCCGCATGGTTGGCGGCGGAAGGCGCATTGCGTGGCCGCACCGGCACCGCCACGGAAAATCCGGTCCTGCGCGCTCTGCTGGCTACCCTGGGTTCCACAGGGCAGACCTGGCTGCTGCACGCGGGCGGACTACCTGCCGCATGCGGCCTTGGGGTCCGCACGGGCGACGATTACGGCATCTTCGCCGTGGTTGCCCGCCCCGACCTGCGGCGGCAGGGACACGGACGCGCGCTGGTCACCGCCATGCTCGCGGCAGCGCAGCGGGATGGCGCACGCACCGCCTGGCTGCAGGTGGGGCAGGGCAATGCGCCCGCCCGTGCGCTCTACGAAGGGCTGGGCTTTGCAACCAGCTACGGATACTGGTACCGCGTGCGACGGTGATGGCTTTGCAACTGTGTGCGGGGGAGCGGTCACATACGCGGCTGTTTGGTTGCAAATGGTTCCGTTCGACTTCGCTTGGCCCTGACCGGCTTCATTCGGCCCCATCCCCGCCCCCCCGTGCCCCAACCAGTCCCACCCGGCCTCACCCGGCCTCACCCGGCCTCACCCGGCCTCACCTTGACCCGCCTTCCCCCACGTCCACGCCCCCCTTTCCCCGGCACCGCGCCGTCTACGCGCATGGCGCGCTGTGTTTGTTCATGCTAGCGTTGCATCAGGATTCATCCATCTTGCATGATCCGGGCGCATCATTCGCCCCGTACACGTTTCAAGGAGCACGCCATGACCCGACCGGTTCGCGCCAGCGGCATCCTGCTGCACATCACCTCGCTGCCCTCGGCCTTCGGCATCGGCGACCTGGGCCCGGCAGCGCACACCTTCGCGCGGCTGCTGGCCGGGGCCGGGCAGACGGTGTGGCAGTTCCTGCCGCTTGCGCCCACCTCCACGTTCATCGGCAACTCGCCCTACTCCAGCCCCTCGGCCTTCGCGGGAAATACCCTGCTCATCAGCCCCGAACGGCTTGCCGAAGAAGGCTTTGTCTCGTGGGCAGACGTGGACGCCGGGGTAGAGCAGTTCCGCGAGGCGTCGCATGGATCGGGTGGCCCACACGGTTCCGGCAATCCGGTCCGGTTCGAGGCCGTGGAGGCGCACCGCCGCGTCCTGCTGCGCGCCGCGTGGGAACGCAACCGCCACCAGTTGGCCACGGATACCGCCTACCTGCGCTTCTGCCGGGGCAACGCCCACTGGCTGGACGACTACGCCCGGTTCACCGTGCTGAAGGAACGCTTCGGCGGGGCAGCCTGGACCGCCTGGGACGAGCCCTTCGCCCGCCGCCACCCGGACGCCCTGACCCTGCTGGATGCGCAGGAAGCCGCCGCGCTGGACCACGTGCGCTTCTGCCAATACCTGTTCTTTCGCCAGTGGTACGACCTGCGGGCCGCCTGCACCGACCTTGGCGTGCGCCTGGTGGGCGATGTGCCCATCTACGTCACCCACGACAGCGCCGACGTGTGGGCCAACCCCGGCTATTTCCGGCTGGACGCGGATTTTGCCCCCACCCACGTGGCCGGGGTGCCGCCGGACTATTTCAGTGCCACGGGCCAGCGCTGGGGGAATCCGGTGTATGACTGGGACGCCCTGCGGCGCGACGGCTTTGCGTGGTGGGTGCGCCGCGTGGCGCACAACCTGCGCATGGCCGACATCGTGCGGCTGGACCACTTCCGGGGCTTCGCGGGGTACTGGGAAATTCCGGCGGCGGAAGAAACGGCCATCAATGGCCGCTGGGTGGATGCGCCGGGCATGGAACTGTTCGATACGCTGGCCCGGCGGTTCACGGCGTTGCCGCTCATTGCCGAGGACCTGGGCGTGATCACCGCCGACGTGCGCGAACTGAAGGCGGCCTTCGGCCTGCCGGGCATGAAGGTGTTGCAGTTCGGCTTTGGCGGCGACCCCGCCGACAATCCCGATGTCCCCTTCCGGCACGACGTGCGCAGCGTGGTCTACACCGGCACCCACGACAACGCGCCCACACGGGCTTGGTTCGAAGCGGCCCCGGCGCACGAGCGGGCGCGGCTGGAGGAATACGTGGGGCACGCCATTGCCCCGCACGAAGCCCCGGGCGTGCTGCTGCGCCTGGCCATGGGCAGCGTGGCGGAACTGGCCGTGGCCCCGGTGCAGGACGTGCTGGGCCTGGGGACGGAGGCGCGCATGAACACGCCGTCCGTGGCGGCGGGCAACTGGGCCTGGCGCATGACGCCGGAACAGATGGACGCGGGCCTGTACGCGGAGTTGGCGCGGCTGACGAGGTTGTTCGGGAGGTAGTGCGGCAGGCCGCATCCATGCGCACATCACAATTTCCGTGCCACCGCATGCCCCCGCACCAGTTGCGAACCGTGCCGCAAACCTGATACATGCCACACCGCGAGGAATCGTTCGGGCGGCATGCGCCGACCGGGAAGATTCCCGCACCGGCCGCCGCTTTTTCCGAAAGCCGACGGCCCTCGCCCACACCTTCCGGCGGCCACCCAGGCCGTCGCCGCGCGGCGTCCGCCGCGCCTCTGCCAAGGAGCACACCACCTATGTGCGGCATCATCGGATACGCCGGTCATCGTCCCGCCGTTCCCCTCATCATAGAAGGCCTGCGCCGCCTCGAATACCGGGGCTACGACTCGGCGGGGGTCGCCTTTGTCCAGAACCGCGAACTCATCACCGTGCGCGCCGAGGGTAAGCTTTCCGCCCTTGACGAAAAGCTGGCGTCCTGCCCCAACACCGTGGCCACCACGGGCATGGGGCACACCCGCTGGGCAACCCACGGCATCCCCGTGGAACGCAACGCCCACCCGCACAAGGCCAACGACGGCGGCCTCGCCATCGTGCACAACGGCATCATCGAGAACTACGCGGAACTGAAGGCCGACCTTGCCGCCAAGGGCTACGTCTTCCATTCCGAAACCGACACCGAAGTGCTGGCCAACCTCATTTCCGAGGGCCGCAAGCACAACGCCACCATGCTAGACGCCTTTGCCTGGGCGCTGCGCCAGGCCCACGGGGCGTACGCCGTGGCCCTGACCACGCCCGAAGAGCCGGAAGTGCTCTACGCCGCGCGCCTGTCCGCCCCGCTGATCCTGGGCGTGGGCACGGGCGAGAACTTCGTGGCCTCCGACATCCCCGCCTTCCTGCCCTACACCCGCGACGTGGTGTTCCTGGAAGACGGCGAACTGGTGCGCATCGACGCCAATTCGTGGAAGGTCATGCGCATTGCCGACCTTTCGCCCGTGGAAAAGGTCGTCAACCACATCCAGTGGGACATGCAGGCGGCCCAGAAGGGCGGCTACAAGCACTTCATGCTCAAGGAAATCTTCGAGCAGCCCAAGGTCATCACCGACTGCTTGGCGGGCCGCGTGGACTGGAACCGCATGGAAGTGACCCTGCCGGAACTGGCCGCGCTGCCGGTGCCCAAGCGGTTGCACATCGTGGCCTGCGGCACCTCGTACCATGCGGGCATGTGGGGCAAGCACCTGCTGGAAAGCTGGGCCCGCGTGCCGGTGAACGTGGAAATCGCCTCTGAATTCCGCTACCGCGACATCATTCTGGACCCGGCGGACATGGTGCTGGTCATCAGCCAGTCGGGCGAAACGGCGGACACCCTTGCCGCCCTGCGCATAGCGCGGGAGCACGGGGTGAAGGTGGCGGGCCTGTGCAACGTGGTGGGTTCGTCCATCGCGCGCGAGGCGGACGCGGTCATCTACACCCAGGCCGGGCCGGAAATCAGCGTGGCCTCCACAAAGGCCATGTGCAGCCAGATGGTGCTGCTGACCCTGATGGCCCTGCACTGGGGCCGCAACACCGGCGCCCTTTCCGAAACCGTACGCGCCAACGTGCTGCAAACCCTCAGGAAGCTGCCCGGCCAGCTGGAAACAGTGCTGCCCGCCATGCGCGACGAGGCGCAGGTACTGGCCCGCACCTACTCCAAGGCCAAGAGCTTCTTCTACCTTGGGCGCGGCCACTGCTTCCCGCTGGCGCTGGAAGGCGCCCTGAAGCTGAAGGAAATCTCGTACATCCATGCGGAAGGCTACGCCTCCGGCGAGATGAAGCACGGCCCCATCGCGCTCATCGACCCGGACTTCCCCACCTTTGCACTGGCGCTCAACGACGAACTGTTCCCCAAGGTGAAGTCCAACATAGAAGAAGTGCAGGCCCGGCGCGGCAAGATCATTGCCCTGACCAACCCCGGCGTGGAGCTGAAGGTGGACCACCCCTGGTCCATCCCCGACGCCTGGGGGCCCATGGCCGCATTCCTGGTGCTGCCCGCCCTGCAACTGTTCAGCTACGAGGCCGCAGACTACCTGGGCAAGGACGTGGACCAGCCGCGCAACCTCGCCAAGAGCGTGACGGTGGAATAGCCTCGCCCGCTGCCCGCGCACGAAACGCCGCGTCCCCGCTCCATGCCCATGAAGCGGGGACGCATGCATTTTGGACACATGCCACGCGTTCACGCGCTGCTGGCCGGGGCATCCGGCACGGTGCCATGCACCTCGCGGGCAATGTCCAGCCATGCCCGCGCCGCGTGCGACAGGTACCCCCCGCGCCGCCAGACCAGCGCCATGCGCCACTGCATGTCCGGCTCGTCCAGCAGGACCCGTTCCGCCGTGGTGTGGTGGTCGGCCACCATCAACCGGGGCAGCAGCGCAACCCCCATGCCCGCCTCCACCAGTCCCACGATGAAGTCCATCTGGCCGCTGCGCGCGGCCACCCTGGGACGAAAGCCGTTGCGCTCGCACCCGTCCAGCACGATCTGGTTCAACTGGAACGCCTCGTCGAACAGGATGAACGGCTCGGCCGCCATGTCGCGCAAGCGCAGGGCCTTCCGCGCCGCCAGGGCATGCCCCGGCGGCAGCAGCACCATCAGCGGCTCCGCCCGCACGTGCTGCCACTCGAATTCCCCGGATATGGGCGCCAACGACGCGGCAAGGTCCACCTCGCCCGCGTGCAGCAATTCGCCCAGCCGCCTGCTGCCGTCCTCCACCAGGGCCACGTCCACGCCGGGATAGCGGCTGCGGAACAGCGCGAACACCGGCGCGAACAGCACCCGACTGCCGAACAGCGGCACCCCCACCCGCAGGGCGCCACGCCGCAGCCCGCGCAATTCGTCCAGTTCGCCCACGATGTCTTCCGCCGTGGCCAGGATGCCCCGCGCTCTGCGAAACACCACCTCGCCCGCCTCCGTAAGCTGGCACCGACCGCCCATGCGGTCCAGCAGCACCACGCCCAGTTCGTCCTCCAACTGGCGCACAGCCTTGCTCACGTTGGACTGGGTGGTGAACAGCACCTTGGCCGCCGCGGAAAATCCTCCCTGGCGCACCACCTCGACAAGGGCATGCAACATTCTGAATTCCATCTTCTATTCCTAACAGAGATAAGTACGATGCTGTCAATTCATTTCACGAACACCGCAGGCGGGCATACGTAGGGACATGCGCGATGACGCGCCAAGGAGACGTTTCATGTCCGTCCGCAAACTGTCGTTGTCCCTGCGCCTTGCCGCCCGCCGCAGCCGCCTGATCCAGGGCGGTTTCATCGCCGCCCTGTGGCTGGCGGGCGAGACCCTGGTGCGGCTGGCGCGCCTGCCCGTGCCGGGCGGGGTGGTGGGCC
>NZ_VSMK01000005.1 GCF_011682075.1 Nitratidesulfovibrio liaohensis | reverse complement strand
GGCACTGGTGGCGGCCAAGGTGGATAACGCCCTGCTGTGGCTGCGCCCCCGGCTGGGCGGCGCCGGGGCGGGGCTGACGGCGCGGGGCAGGGAGGTGCTGGAGGCGCTGGCGGCGACGGATGACGCAGGAAAGGCCATGGGACTGGAGGGGGGCTTTGCCCGTCATGCATTCCCCGCCGTGAACGGGCTTGTCCGGGACGAGGCGTTCCGCAGCGCGGCCCGGGTGCCAAGACGCAAGCCCGACAGGTGGAACGCCCTGCTGGACTTTGCGTATTCGCAGTTGTTCACTCGGTTGAACGTGTTGGTGCGGGGCGAAGGGCTCAACCCCTATCTGGGCTTTCTGCACAGCCCGGCGGACCGTTACGAATCGCTGGTGGCCGACCTGCAGGAACCTTTCCGTCACCGCATGGACCGATGGGCCGTCAATATCGTGAACTGCGGCGTGGTGCGGGCCGAAGCATTTGCTCACGAAGGCGGCAGGTGGCGGATGGCGCCGGGGGCACTGGACCCGTTGCTGCAGGCATTCGAGGAAGAACTGGATACCCGCATGGCAGGGGACGAGGCCACCCTGCGCGAACAGCTGACCGCGCAGGTGCTGCATGCCCGCCGGTGGGCCTGCGAGGACGGCGATTTCCTCGTCTGCCGCCGGGGCGGTTGGGTCGGCCGGGGGTAACTTCGGCCGACAACGGCAACCGCGACCGTTCAGCGCGGGGCGATCCAGCGGGACATGGCGTCAGGCAAACTCGGCAAGTGTGCGTTGTCGCTGTGCGCAATGCGCAGGTCGCGGCATCTGCCACGATGTCCGGACTTGATTTCTCCGGAGGTGACGAACATGGCCCTGCCGAAAGTTCCCGCCATGATGTCTCTCAAGCTGTCCAACTTATAGGTTATGCCTGCCTGTGCATCCTGGGCCATGCGTTCTACGGGACGAGCCTTGCATTCGACAAGATGCAATCGGTTGGCCGCAGTGAAACACACGTCTATTTCGTTACTGGTGCCATTCTGGGTGCTGATATTCACGCCGGTGAGGATGGAGGATACTGCCGCGTTTTCAGGAAGTTCGCGCACTACATGATACACGTAGCGTTCAAGCCAGCTACCGGTCAGGATGCGGCGGGCCGAAGGATGCGTCAGTGTTCGACCATTTGCTGACACCAGTCCGCTCTTGCACACGCGCGACCAAAGTTCGCTGAACTCATGGTCTCTGGGACGCATTTCTACAAGGCTGGGAACCAGCCTGTCCCCCTCCCCCTGCCCTGCTATCCAATGAAGCTGCCCTACCGCGTGTTGCAGGTTGGGCGCGTTGCGTCCCATCCACATAACGAGGCCGTACACACCTGGCGGGTCCTGCTCTATCGGCACAACCCCGCCCACGTTGTAACCACGCAAGCGAAAGATTGTGCTGACATCCAGCACCGATGGCAGCGGCTCCGCCACCGGCTCCATGCCCAGATGCAGGCAGGAACGGTTGGCCGTGTCCACGTACAGGCATGTGCCGCCGCCGGTGCGGCATGCCTCGCTGACGGCAACGCTCATCACCTTGGTGCCGCCCGTCATGTTGCAATGGATGGCCCAGCCGGAATGCCGGGCCATCACGTTCTGCATGTCGGCAACGATGCGGGGGTAGTCGAAGGCGGCCGTTTCCTGCGTTTCCACCTCGTTGCAGTGTCTGCCCAATTCGGAAAGCAGCCCGAGAACCGTCGGCCTGTTGCGCATCTCGGGGGTGAGCAGCACGACGGCCTTGTCCGGCTTGTGGCCCGGCATCAATACCGGGATAAGGTTCGGTTCCGGCTGTTCCGATGCAAGGCAGCAGTAGAGCAGGGGCTGGCTCATGGCGACGAGTCTCCGCGAAACGGATTGTGGTCGAAGATGGTAACACGCCCGGTAACGGGCGAATCGTACTCCAGGCTTTGGGCCACGCCGTGCAGTTCGTGCGCAAGGGCAAGGTAGAGCCAGACGGGGCCGCGCCCCGTCAGCACCACCCGGTTGCCCCTGCCTGCCAATTGCAGGGCAGTGGCCCGGTAGCCGGGCAGGTCGTCCAGCTTGGCCTGCCCGGAACCGGCGTACATGACTTCAAGGTTGATGGTGATCTGCTCCGGCATGATCAGAAGTGCAGGGGTTCCAGCAGCCCCCAGTACTTGTATTCCTTTTCGCCCTTGTCCAGCTGGTAGACCCGGACCTTGCGCGAATTGGAAAGCATCGCCCCTACCATGGCCGCAATGATGGTGGGACCGGCATAGAACAGTGAAAGGCTGTCGTAGCCTTTCTCCGTAAGTTCCGTATATTTTGCGTGTATGCCGCCGAGAATCTCGTTGATGTCTTCCTGGTCGATCAACGGCTTCTTCTGCCAGCAATACGAGGCAAACATTTCCTGCGGGACATTTGCCAGCAGTGCGTCCTTTTTCATGAAATGCTGCACCTGTGCATCTATGTTTCCTGGGCGCAGGTTGACCACCAGCACGGCGGGGTTGTCACCCGTTCTTTCGACAACGTTCCTGCTGTAGCGCTTGAGCAAACGTTCCTGACGTTTGACCATGAAGTAGGTGGCAAGACTGAAGACCGTTGTGGTCAGCCCGGCGATTACTCCCAGCTTGCTGAGCACATCCCATGTGTTGGCATCGAACATTTTCTTCTCCGCATGCAGTATTCGGATAGTGGAGTTACTGGGTGAGATAGGCGTGGAGTTTGTCCGTCCGTTCCTTTCTCTTCAACCTGGTTGCGACGAATTCCCTTGCCTCAGGGCGTATATCTTCAGGCAGGGCCTCCACCTTTTCTATGATGGCATGTTGCGAGCCCTTGTTGGAGGCGCTGAACTTCTGTGCTTCGAACCAGCGGCAGAATTCTTCCATCGGGTCGGCCTGCACGGGGGCGGACACGCCCGCATCCGACGCGAACCGCCCGTAGCCGCTGGCGGTCTTGGCGCCTGCACCGATCATCTGCAGGGCTTCGGCAAGCAGGGTGGCCACCTTCGGCAGCACTTCCGCCGCCTCCGGCGTGCGCGGCAAAAGGCAGAACTGAAAGGCCTGCCCTGCCGCCGTAGCAAGGACGGGGATGGGGACGGGCGCATGCCATTCACCGGGCAGATCGGCAGGGTTCTGGAGTGATGCAAGATAGTAGCCGCCAAGGTGGGGGGTCATCACCTCGCCCTCCAGCAGGACAGGGGCAACCGGCAGCGCGTCGAGGAAGAGGATTTCTCCGGCCTTTCCCCCGGAGTCATTCCTGTCCGTTTCGATTCCGAAGGCCGCGTCGCAAAGGGCAGCATCCTCGGCAGCGCCCCAAGCTTCGGCCCAGTTCCGTATCACGCCCTTCACGCCGGAGCCGGGCAGGTAGGGAACCCCCAGCAGGTGGTGCCATGCAAACCCGTTCTCGACCGGATGATCGCGCCCGAGGCCGGTCAGGAAACGACTTGCCGTCTTCCATTCCAGGGTCATGCCCCCGCAGGCCGCCGCAAGGGCACTGCGCCGCGCGGCATGTTCGGCCAGCAGGCCGGGGCTGCCCACCTTCCTGCCATGCAGCCGCTTGACCCAGTCGTTCTTTTCGAACTTCGTGAAGTCGTACGACCAACTGCTGCAGAACTTGTCATACCAGAGGCCGGCGTTGGATTGGCTGACAAAGGCCGCATGATCGTTCGCCCCCTGATAAAGCGGTATCATGCTGCCCCCTGTGCCCCGGCTTCGAGATAGGCCCGGGCGCATCGCTTGATCCAGCCGAGCAGGGCGAGCACTTCTGACTGCGCCACCGCATACTGGTCCTGCGTGCCTGCCACAACGGCGCGCAGCAGGTCGTCCTCTTTGGTGCCGAAATAGGGTGAATGCTTGTTCTCGCGGCACATCCAGCCGTCAAGGTGGCGCAAGAGAAGATCGTGGGCAGGTTCCTTGCTGCGCTTCGTCATCAGGAATGCAAGCGCCTGTCCGAGGCCGCTTGCAAGAACCAGCGTGGGAAACGATGCGCTGAGCGTTGCATAGTCGCCAGCGGATTTCGGGGCTTGCTGTCTCACCTTGTCGACAGCATCAAGGGCATAGGCGGCGCGCTGCTGCTCGAGAGTACGTCCGGTATCCATGCCCGCCTCCTATGCGAACGCGGCAAGGGAAAACCACCCCTGCCCGACGGTTTCGTTCCCCCCCATCTGCACGTACGGAGATGCCGAGACCTGGCTGCGGAATTCGGTCACGGCCCCGGACAGGCGCTCGCCGACAAGCGCGTAGAGAATGCTGTCGGCGGGCAGGGTTTCCTCGTACCACAGGTTCTTGCTGGTCTTGGTGTCTTCTTCGAGCACGTTGCGTGCGTTGACCGGCAGACCATACTGGGCGAACCATGCAAAATCGTCGTTGTGCAGGACAAGCAGCTCGCTTTCGAGACGGGTCGCCGTTTCCTTGTGCATCACCAGACGCTGGAGCATGGACACGATATCGGCGGGCACCATGCCCGTGATGCGATACAGGCGCTCCTCGAGGAAAATCTGCCCGGTACCGGAGGCAAGGGCGGTGCCCCGTTCCACCGAAGGTACCGTGGCCTCCACCGGGCACCCTGCGCGGCGGCTGTCCCGCACGAACCGCTCGAGAAGGAACGGGCAGGTGGCCCACCGTGCGTGGGCGGAAAGACTGCGCACGGGGAGCAGCAGCAGGCGGGCATCCGAAAACAAAAGAGCACCGGCGGAGTCCTGCTTGCCGAACAGTCTGTTCCTGTCCTCTTCGGAAAGGCCGACCCGGCGGATCTTGTCCCGGAATGCCCCCTTGACGCCCGATCCGAAAATGACGGGAATGCCGCTGCCGCCTTCGCGGCTCACGGGAAGGTCCACAATTCCGGCATCCCGGCCGCAACCGGGGTGAACAGCAGTTTCGGCAAGAAGACCAAGTACGAGCGTTTCCATTGGCTACTCCTGATGATCGTTCCAGGTTCCGACGACAGCAAGACCGAACCCGTAGTCCGTGGATTCGCCGAGCTGCATGAATGACACGGTGTCCGCGCTGCCCGATAGGGACTGCCTGCAGAAGATCACGGTCCCTGCCGGGTAAACGGGCCTGCGGGGCAGGGGCGCGCGCCGGATGAAGTTCCAGCCGCCGATGCGGGCGGCTTTTCCCGTGCAGACGCATACGACTTCGGCATCTTCAAGGCCCGGCACCCTGCCGCCGGGGAGAAGGTTTTCGTGTCGGGCCACCAGAGGCGCGAGAAGCACCAGCATGAAGCAGCCACTCGGCCTTCCGCCGTTCACGGGTACCCGGGGCGCTTCGGGCAGGGGCACGAATTCGGCCATCCGCCCCTCCCCCCCGAACGGGTGCAGCCCGGAAGGCAACTGCCAGCCTTCCGGCAGACCACCGGCGGCAATGACAAGACCTGTTCCGGCCCGTGCGCGTGCATGGCGGGTGGAATACAGTGCGTCATCGCCGGTGGTTCGGGTATCTTCCTGCAGCCTGTTTCCCGTGCGGTATTCGTTGGTCCACAGGTTCCGCCTGGGGATGATCTGCCCCTTTTCGGGAAGCTGCCCGACAAGGATCTGCCGCATGCCTTCCGTGGTGACAAACCAGCCTTCACCCGCCTTGAGGCCGGTTTGGCCGCGATGTTCTGGGGGCAGTTCGGGCAGGCGGACATCCGGCCCCAGGTCGCAGTGCACGCCCGGGCCGGGGCGCATTGCTGCCCGCGGAGTCCAGCGTGTTCCTTCCGTGTCCGGTTCTTCCTGCCCCAGCAGGTGCAGTGGGCAGGGAAACAGCAGGTCGGCACCCCTGGTCAGGAACGGCCCCGCAAACCGGGCCGAGCCGAGTTCCTCGTCCACGCCCAGAACCGGCCGCAACCCTTCCGGCCAGCTTCGTCCCTGGGTCCAGCCGTTGGCGCGGGCCAGAGCCGCCCGCATGGCGCCCCCGGTGGTGAGGGGGGACGGGGGGAACACGCTTTCGGAGGCAGTCACGGAGCTTTCGCCCATGTGCATGGGCCGTCCGTCACGGAAAAAGCAGGAATCCACGGGGTCGAGGGAAAGCCAGTGCATGTCATTCCACATGGGAACCTCCGGCGTCGGCGAGGGAAGCGTGGGCGGCAATGAACCGGGCAACAACAAGCCCGTCCGTCATCAGCAGGCGCTTTCCGTTGCGCTCGATGGTGCAGGCATTGACCATGGCGGCGGAAAGCGAGCGGTGATCGGCTGTCGGGGAGGAGCCGCCGCGATGTTCGTGCGACGCTTCCAGTGCGGCTTGCAGCAGCGGAACCAGATCCATGTCCGGCATTTCGTGCACGCCCCCGGCCGACACGCGGGGCCTGCCAGCAAGTTCGGCAAGCACGGAACGCATGCGGTAGAGCAGCGACATGCTGATTTCCCGGTCTGCGGTTGTTCCGGCGAGAATGCGCGCCAGTTCCCGGAGGGCGTCCACCCTGTCCCATCCGGCCACCCATTCCCCGTTGGTGGCACCCCCCTTGTTCACGACGATGCCGAGGCTATTCCGTCCGGCTTCCTCCTTGGCCTTGCCTTCGAGGATGTCGTGGGCAGAATGCATGACGTCGATCCACGGGGTGCCGTAATGGGCGAATACTATGCCTCCGGAAATGGTGGCACCGGCAACGCCTTCGGCAGCGAATGCGGCACAGTAGGCATCCTTGAGATGAATTGCGGCATCAATGGCGTCCGTCACGGGCAGCAGTGCCAGCACGTCGTCGCCCCCGGCGTAGATCGTGAACCCGTCGTGCTTCTTCACGATGCCCTCGACCTGGTCGGCAAAGCGGGCCAGGGCCGTGGATACCTTTTCCGGCGCACTGTTCGGGGCGGACAGCAGTTTGCCCATGCTGTCGCCGTCCATGAAGAGAACGGCAAAAAACGGTGAGGGCTTTGCCCCCGTCGCGGCGGTAGCTTCGAGCAGCGTATTAAGCCCTGCGGCCAGGGTTTCGCGCGTCGTCGTGTCCTCGGCTCCTGCGGGGTAGCGTCGGTTGCCGGGCTCGAACGTTTCGCGGAAGAGCAGGTCGCCGTCCAGTGCCGCGTAGTCCTGCGTGTCATTATCGAGCCAACCGACGGGCAATGAGGGGATGGCGTTCTGCCGTTCCTTGAAGGGTTCGCGTATGTGCGCATCCTTCACGATGCGGACATAGTCCCGGGCAGCGGCCGGGTTTTCGGCGATGACCCGGCGCTTGAAGGGCAGAGTTGCCACGTGTGCCGTGGAAGGCCATGACTTTGTCTGTGGTTCGAATCCCATTGATGCATTCGCGATACCCAGGAACAGCCGCTTGATCAGCATGATCGCGCTCAGTCGCTCCGTGGGGCGCAACTCCATTTCGGAGATGCCGCCGAGGCTGCGCAGCCTTTTCCAGAATGCATCCTGCTGCTCCCCTTCCCCGCAGGCCCGCACGTAACCGGAAACTTCCTGCAGTCCGGAGGCCACGGAACAGGGTTCGCCACCCTCTTCGGTCGGCTGGAAACAGCGCCAGTTTTTGCGCAGGTCCAGCAGGTACGGCTGGTCGGCTTTGCCCATTGCCCAGTTGAGTTCCCAGAACCCATGAACCTGTCGGTCCCAGATCGCCCGGGTATTCCTGCCTAGGCTGGCAGCACCTTCCACGTATTTCCGCCATACGGCGTCGGCCACGTTCTCCCATGCGCCTCTGGCTGCCTGTTCCACTGCAGCAGGGTCGAACCCGTCGGGAACCTCGGCCCTGAACCTGTTCGGGATGGTGCCTATGCGCGGGGCTCCGCCCTGTCCGCATACGGCCTTCAGCAACTGGTCGGTGGGAACCCTTTCGGCATCGTGGACGATCGGGAAGATGATCTTGCCGCCGCCGTCGAGTACGGCCTTCATGGCGTTTGCGCAGATCCACGAAAGGAGAAACGACCCGGCCCACAGGTCGCGCGTGCGCCTTGCCTCGGCCACGAACCCCTGCACCGGCCCCAGAGTGAAATGAAGGTGCATCATCGACGGTAGACCTCCCGAGCCTGCGAAAATTCCCGATGCTGTCCGGCAAGCGATTGCAGTGCGTTGCCCAGCGTTTCGACATGGTCGGCAGGGGCCGGTACGGACCCGGTCGGACCCTTCACTTTCTCGCCCTGTGGCAGGAACGGGCCCGAAATCAGCGTCACCAGCCCTGCATAGGAGTCCTTGCCGCACTGATGCACATGGAACACGAGGGGACTGGCCCGGCGGTTGTGCCGTTCCGGCTTCCATTTACCGCGCGGAAGGCCGAGCGCTATCTTGTTCGGGTAGCCCGCCGGCGATGCTCCCGCCATGCTCTGCATCATGCCCAGCAGGACACCCTCAAGAGCCTCCTGAACAGCTTCGGGAGTTTTGGCTTCACAGAGCCAGAATACCCGACTTCCAGGCGCGAACGCCGGAAAGGAAGGGTTGGCATTTAGTGTATTGGCGCCCAGAAGCAGGGACAGCCGCTCGGAAAACTCCTGGGCGGTTGTCGGGCAGGTCCAGGCGTTTCCTGCTGCTCCATCACCTTCAAGGTGCGTCAGGGTCAGGCTGCCGAATCCGCGACGAGCCCGGCCACCGATGCCGCCAAGAAGCCCCATCAGGGATATGGCATCCCGAAGGGAACCCAACTGCTCTTCGTCCAGCCCCCGACCGCGAAGGGTGAGGGTAAACCGGGCGCCCGCTGGCATGGCCGGGCGTCTGCCGCAGACTCCGTACCCCAGATATCCCAAGGACGAGACCTGGTAAGAGCCGACAGGATGTCCACCCCCCTCCACGCTCAGGCTCATCAGAATTCCCTGGCGCGAGTGACCGGGGCGTGCGCTGCCGAAAATGGCGGACTCGGCGGACATCATGTCGCCGATACTTTCAAACCGCCCGCCATTGGCATAGCGCCACCAGCTTCTCAGGGCTCCCCTGAGTGATGCAACCCGTATTTCTGAGGTGTTCTGATCGAACCCTCCGCAATACAGTGGCGCAGAAACGATAAAAGCAGCCTTGATGCACGACACTTTTCCCGTCATACAAACCGCCTTGCCGTAAGTTTTCGAGCATGTCAGTAGTACGGTCATCTGGGACAGTATTCGCCAAAACTAGCGCTTGGTGCGCATGCAGCGTCGGAAACAACATTTCGAAAACGTTTTGTTGCTTGCAATTACCCCGACAGCACCAAAGGCAGACAGCGGCGCAAGCCCTTACTGATTAGCTTAAATTCCTCAAGAAATGCAAGCGTGTATAGCCCCCCCGAAGAGCCGAGCTTACACTTTTCCTTTCGGGCCTGATCCCCTGAAAGTTTTGCGTGATTAGGGGAGCTTCATTAAAAGAGGCAGGTTGTTCTTAAGGTGAAAGGCCTAGAGGATACTTCGAGAAGCCGTGGTCAGGGGCGTTGAAAAGCACCAGCACTCCGGCGTCTATGCGAAGTAACCAGTTAAAAACATCAAAAAAAAGCAACATCCGAATGGCGGTTCAGGATGCATGGGGTAGGGGCATGCGCCTGTAACGCCCCCCTACCCCGATGTGCGTTGAAGGGGATAGCCTCTCCCCTCCTTCATGGACTACTCCGCTTAGGGACGGCCTCCAGACAGCGCCAACGGTTTTTCCTCGCAGCCGTCGGTTCCCGCGCTGCCTGCCTCCAACAATATGGCCGCCACGAACACGCCAGCGACACCGGCCAGGCAACCGCCAAGAAACACCCAGGCCCTGTTCATTCCCTCGTCCCTGGATTCGTGGTCAGTCATCGATGCTCTCCTTGACGACGTTAAGTACCGCGATGGCGATGGCGAGGATTGATCCCCAGTTCATATCTCTATCCTCCTCGAGGTGCGGACCTTCGGGCAGTCCGCGAAGAGAACGCATTCCGCAGGTGGCAGAAGGCACCTCTTCCACGGCCAGAACCGGCACAGGTACATCCAGCGCATACGACCTCCTTGTCGGGGTGTTGAAATAGAAAAACCCCGTCGGAGCGGGGTTGGTGAGATGCGAGCGCAATATCTGATCAGGCTTGCAGGGCGCGTATGGCTGCGTCGGGCGAACGGTCAAAAATCCGCAGCAGCGCGGCGGCTGGGCCTGTGGGTGTTCGTCGGCTTTGCTCCCAGTTCTGCAGCGTCTTGACACTGACACGCAGGAGCGCGGCGAATTCCTGTTGGGAAAGCCCTATTCGTCCCCTGATGGTTTTCACGTGCGCTCCGGTCACCTCGAAAGAAGGAGATGGAAACCCGCGCTCCCTGGCCATATCGACGGCCTCTTTGAGGCTTGTGGTCAGGTTCTCGAACAGCGTCTTGTCCATGGGGTCCCCCTTTTGGCCTTGCTGCGGGATACGCTGATTCTTTTGCTGATCAGCGTGTCCATTGCCCTTTGAATATACAGGGTTGATCTCGTGAGGTCATCCTGCTGCATCGTCGAAAGAGAACGGGGAGGCCTGGTGCCTCCCCGTTGCTCGTTGCCGGTGTTTTTCGTGTTTGCATCATGTCGCGCGCCTTCCGACCAGCGCGCCCTGCAACAGGCCGAACATCCCCGGGGCAAGTTCGGCCATGGTGTTGATCGTCCGGTGCCGTCCCGGCAGGTGCTGCAGGATGTTCACCGCACCGATGCCGATGGCGTAGACCTCGAACCCCAGCCGTTCGGCGTGCCGAATGGCTTCCAGGGCACATGTCGGCGTATCGGGGTCGCCATCGGTCAGCAGCAGGATGAGCTTGCGAGCCTCACGCAGGGGCAGCATTTCCTGCATCACCCACCACAGGGACTCGGCCAGTGGGGTGGTCCCCACGGCTGCCACCTTCAGTCTCGGATGTACCTTCTGGCCGTGCCGCACCAGGCGCCCCACGGTTTTCTGCTCCGTCGACGCCGGGTCATGGCTGGCCGGAAAGGCGGTGATGGCCACGTTGATGCCGATGGTCTCAAGGGCCGAGGCCACGGCATGACAG
>NZ_VSMK01000004.1 GCF_011682075.1 Nitratidesulfovibrio liaohensis | reverse complement strand
ACCGTGCTGGTCACTGCGCCGCTGGCCGGTGCCGGGGCCGCCCTGCTACGCGTGGCGCGCGGCATCGGCGACATGGCCCGTGCGGAGGCCGACGGTACGAACGCGCCAAATGCGGCAACCACCTCAGACACGCCGGATACCCCGGCCTGCCGCCTGTCCACTGCCGTCGACTGTCCCACCTGCCCGCCCCGCAGAGTAGACGACGCCACAGATGATCTTGACGCTACGCCCGTATCCCATCCCCTGCCGGTGGCCCGCTGGCTGTGGATCGCCTGCGCCAGCGTGCTCGGCGTCACCGGCATGGCCCAGATGCCCATTGCCGCGCGCTACGGCATTGCCGCCGTGCCCGGCCTGGCCTGGACCGCCGACTTTTACTTCACCCACCTGCTGCACTACGGGGCCGCCGCCGTGCTGCTGGCGCTTTCAGCGTGGCTGGCCGTGCGGGCCTGCGCCGGGTCGCGCATCCGCCGCCTGTTCGCCGTGCACCGCCCGTTCACCCCGTATCGACTGACGGGCGGCGGCACGCTGCGCCTGTGGCTGGTGGCAGCACTCATCGTCACCGGGGCCATGCGGGTGGCCAAGAACCTGCCCGGCTTCGACTGGGGCCCCACCCTGACCATGTACCTGGACTGGACGCATCTTGGCATTGCAGGGCTGCTGGGCGCTGCCGCGCTGGCGCTGGCCCTGACGGGCCGGAGTGCCTGGACCGTCCCCGCCACCGCCCCCGGTACGGCTCCGTCGCCCGGTCATCATCCCGAACATCCGCCCCGCGCGTAGCGCCGGGCTTACCCGCTGACGCTCACCGTTGAAGGAGGAGTCCACATGTCGTCGCCACACGTTTCCGCCCACCGGGCACATGGCGGTTCGCCGCCAGCCCTGCCGGTTTGGCCAGTCCTGCTGCTCCTGCTGCTGTGCCTGCTGCCGGGCCTTGCCCTGACGCTTGCGCCAACCGCTCCGGCCCGCGCCGCGCAACTGGCAACCGAGGTGCCCGCCGGGGCAACCGGCGCGGTGAAAAAGCCGGAGGCCCACGCCATCACCGCCGACCACTCCCGCCACCCGGCCCTGCAACAACCCTTTGCCACGCCGCAGGAAGTGACCAAGGCCTGCCTGTCGTGCCACAACGCCGCCGCGCAGCAGGTACACAGGACCATCCACTGGACCTGGCTGGACCCCGCCGACCCGGAACGCAAGATGGGCAAGGGCGGCATCACCTTCAACAACTTCTGCATCGCCATCCCGTCCAACGAGCCGCGCTGCACCTCGTGCCATGCGGGCTTCGGCTGGAAGAACGCGCAGTTCGACTTCTCGTCGCAGGAAAACGTGGACTGCATGGTCTGTCACGACCACACCGGCACCTACAAGAAGTTCCCCACCATGGCCGGGCTGCCCGTCAGCGAACCCACCGAGTTCGAGGGCAAGACGTTCAACCCGCCCGACTACAACGCCATTGCCGCCTCCGTGGGCCGTCCCACCCGCGACAACTGCGGCACCTGCCACTTCTACGGCGGCGGGGGCGATGCGGTGAAGCATGGCGACCTCGACTCCACCATGTTCAAGCCCAGCCGCGAACTGGACGTGCACATGGACGTGAAGGGCGCCAACTTCACCTGCCAGCGCTGCCACACCACCGAGGCCCACGTCATCGCCGGACGCACCTACAAGCAGCCCGCCTTCACCGAACGCACCAGCGTGCTGGACGACGACCGGGTGCACCGCATCGCCTGCGAATCGTGCCATACCGCAACCCCGCACAAGGCCGGACACAAGGCCAACGACCACACCGACAAGCTGGCCTGCCAGACCTGCCACATTCCCGCCTTTGCGCGCGAAATGGCCACCAAGATGTGGTGGGACTGGTCCACGGCGGGCAAGAAGAAGGACGGCAAGCCGTTCGCGGAAAAGGGCCCCTTCGGCAAGCCCAGCTACGACAGCAAGAAGGGCGACTTCCGCTGGGAAAAGGACGTCACCCCCGAATACCACTGGTCCAACGGGCGCATGGAATTCCTGCTGCTGACCGACAGGATCGCCGACACCTCGAAGCCCGTGGAAATCAACCGTATCGATGGCGACCCGGCAGACCCCAAGGCACGCATCATGCCCTTCAAGGCGCACCGGGGCCGCCAGCCCTTCGACGCGGGCAACCGCACCTTCGTGGCCCCGCACCTGTTCGGCAAGGACGACGCCGCCTACTGGAAGACCTATGACTGGATGAAGGCCGTGGAGGCCGGGCAGAAGTCGCTGAACCTTCCCTTCAGCGGCAAGCTGGAATTCGTTGAAACCGTCTACTACTACCCCATCACCCACCAGGTGGCCCCCAAGGAAAAGTCCGTGGCCTGCGGTGAATGCCACAGGCCTGCTGGCAGCCGCCTTGCCGCCGTCAGCGGGGTGTGGATGCCGGGGCGCGACCGCAACACGGGCGTGGACGCCGCCGGGTGGATCGCCGTTGCCGGGTCCGTGCTGGCCGTGGGCGTGCACGGGTTCCTGCGCCTGGCCGCGCGTGGCCGCAACAACCGCAAGGAGGACTAGCCATGCACGCCACCGAACGACTCTACCTGTACAGCCGGTTCGAGCGGTTCTGGCACTGGGCGCAGACCGTGCTCATCCTGGTGCTGCTGGTCACCGGCTTCGAAATCCACGGCACCGTCACCCTTCTGGGCTTTGCCCGCGCCTTCGCCGTGCACAACTTCTGCGCATGGTCGTGGCTGGTGCTGTACGCCTTCATCGTGTTCTGGATGGCCGTCACCGACGAGTGGAAGCACTACGTGCCCACCTTCCTGAAGCTGATGGACGTGGTACGCTACTACCTTTCCGGCATCTTCAAGGGGGAACCGCACCCCGTGCCCAAGAGCGAGCGCGCCAAGCACAATCCCCTGCAACGGCTGACCTATCTCGGCATCGTCTCGTTTCTCGTGCCGTTCCAGATGGTCACCGGGTTTCTCTACTACACCTACAACCAGTGGCCGCAGCTCGGCTTTGCGGGCAGCCTGACCCTGAAGGCCGTGGCCGTGCTGCACACCCTGGGCGCCTTCGCCTTCCTGGCCTTCGTCATCGTGCACGTTTACATGACCACCACCGGCCACACCCTTACCGCGCACATCGCCGCCATGTTCACCGGGTACGAGGACGTGCCCCGCAATGGCGTGAAGCCGGAGGCGTAGAGGGGGGGGACGGAAGAAAACAGATGAAAAAATGTGGGGGAGGAGGGAAACTTTGAAAAGTTTCCCTCCTCCCCCACACCCCCTCCACCCTTCCAAACTTTTCCATTGGGAGTGGCCCGGAGGATGAAGACGTCCCGCCTCACATGAAGCGAACCAGCTCGAACAGCTTTTTCCGCTGCGTGGCCACTATGTGGTAGTACTGCGTCTGCGGAATGAAGATGTAGGGTACATCCTCCGTCCGCCGGTACAGGAAGTGCGACAGGATCATCCGGTTGATGGCCTGATGCCCGATGATCATCACCCCCGGCGCGCCCCCGGCCAGAAACAGCGCCCGGCGCACCCCGCGCTCCACCCGCTCGCGCAGGGTCACGTAGCCCTCGCCGCCCGGATACACGTAGTGGAACTTGTCGCGCTGGCGGGCGGCAAAGGCATCCGGAAACCTGCGACGGATGTCGTCGTACCGCAGGCTCTCGCACTCGCCCGCGTCGATCTCGTCAAACTCCGGCAGGGCCATCACCGTGGCACCCGGACGCGCCTCGCGCATGGGGGCCGCCGTCTGCGCCGACCGCTTGCGGGTGGAGGTGAAGATGTACGGCACCTCGATGTCCGCGAAATGCGCGGCCAGTTCCCTGGCCTGGGCCTGCCCGCGCAGGGTCAGGTCCGAATCGCCGCCGATGCGCCCCTCCACGTTGTAGTAGGTCTCGCCGTGCCGGATCAGGTACAGGTTGCGCACCCACGCGGACACCAGAATGTCCCGGATGCGGTGGTAGTACGGCACCCGCCCGCCTATCTGCTCGCCCACCACGCGGTTTTCCAGCGTGTCCACCCGCACCCAGCACGACTCGTCGGCGCACGGGGCATACATGCGCTCGTAGTACCGGATGCGCTTGGTAAAGCTGTCCATGGCCGCCTGCGTGGTATCCCGCGCGAACTCCGGCATCTGCGTCTTGCGCCGGATGGCCGCGCCCAGCGCCACCGGGTCGTCGTTGACGCATTCCACGAACAGCAGCGGATGGTCGGTGAGCATGGCCTCTATGGTGGCCCGCCGGGCACGGCTGGCGTTGGTGGCGTCCAGGATGGCCACATGCCCGTCGCCCGCAAGATAATCGCGCGCGGCGGCAATGTTCAGCCGGGCGATTTCCTCGCGCCGGGCGCGGCCTTCCGCGTTGTCCGGGTCGTAGAATTCCGGCCTGGCGGAATCCATGCCCAGCAGGGAACGGCGGATTTCGCCGTTGTTGAACACCTCGACGCGGAAGTCCTCTGCCTCCAGGCCCTCGCGGATGCGGCGGGCCATGGTGGATTTGCCCCGCGCGGGCAGGCCGACCATGACGACATAGAGCTTGTTCATGCGGAATCCTGTGAAAGGCGTTGTGCACACGCGGGGGCAAAGCGGCGTATCCGTTGTCCCCGGGCCTGTCCGGTCCGAACCTGACCGAACCTGACCGAACCTGTCTGGGCCTGTTCTGGGCCTGTTCTGGGCCTGCCCCATCGGTAACGGCTTCCGCGCGGACACACCAGCGTTTTCGGGTGTGTGAGGCTTCGCATTTGCGCCGGGCCCCTGACGGGCAGGGAGGCACGGAGCCGCGACCATCATCCGCACGGGGTGTGGTCACGCTCGCAAACGGTTGCCGCCACGGGCTGCCCATACCCCCACTTGACGCCACCCTCCCGGCATGCCAACAGAATTTCACGGCGGGGTTCTCCTCGCCCTCTCTCCACCCACGGGGCACAACCACCCGTTCCCCCGCCATACCCCGACATCCGCCGCTTGTCCGGCAGGAGGCCGACCATGTACGCCATCAACTATCTGCTGAACCTGTGCGGCATGGCCATGCTGGCCGGGGCCGCCTTCAACTGGCTGCGCTGGCGCTCGGGCAACCATGCGGCGGGTATCCGCGCGCGCAGCCTCGCCATCGGTGGGGCCATGCTGCTGGTGTTCGGCAACCTGGTGTCGCCCATCGAAACCAAGGTGGTGCAGCCGGTGAACGCCACCGCGCCCGTGACCCAGTCGCAGCAGGTGGAACCCCAATCCGCCGCGCAACCGGCGCCCCAGGCCAGCCCGCAGGCCGAACCCCAGACGCCTGCCGCCCCCGCGCAGCCCGACCAGCCCGCCAAATAGTTCGCCGAACAATCTGCTGAGCAGTTCGCCAGACGCGAAAGGCGGCACCACATGCCGGGCCGCCTTCCGCGTATCGTTGCGCCGTGTTCCTGACCACGCGCCGCCCCGACGCGTGTTTGCCGGGGGGGGGCTTCACGCGCCCGTATTTCCCGGCCACCGGCCATCCGGCCCGCCCCCTGCCGCCTACTCCACGCCGCGCTCGCGCAGGAAGGCCTCGTACCGCTTGTCCACCTTCATGATGTGCGCCACCAGCCAGTCCACCAGGCCGCGCAGTATCTCCATGATCACCGTGGGATTGCCGCCCGCCGCCTGCTTTTCCCACTCCAGCACCCGCTGCACGAAGCGGCGGTGCACGTCCTTGTGCTGCGCCCCTTCCGGGTAGCCGTGCAGGTCGAACAGACGTTCCTCGTGCCCGAAGTGCTCCACGGCGTAGGCCTTCAGTTGCCCGAACACCTCGGGCACGGCGGCCATGTCGCTGGTGCGCGCGGCGCGGTAGATGGCGTTGATGTAGCCCACCAGCTTCTTGTGCTGTACGTCGATGCTGGCCAGGTTGGACAACTCGTCGGACCACTGCACCAGCATGTCGCCCCCGTCCCGCGACATGTCCGCCATGATCGCCACGCCATCCTCGCCGGAGCTGATGACCTCGATCATGGAAAACATCTCCTGGACCTGGGCGAAGATGTCATTGAGCGTGCTGGTGAAGTGCGACATGGCCTCGGCGGTTTCCCCGGCTATGCGGTTCACCTCGTCCACGCTGCGCCCCACCACCTCGCTGGCCGCCGCCTGCTGGCCGTTGGCGGAGGCGATGGACTGGACCATGTCGGCGGTCTCGTCCACCAGTGCAACGATGCGCGTCATGGCCTGCCCGGCGGCCCCTGCGGACGTGGCCGATGCGGTGGCGTCCCGCGCGGCATGCTCCACGGCCGCTATGTTCTCGCGGGTGTGCCCCTGGATGCGCGCCACAGCCTCGCCCACATCACGGGTGGCAGACATGGTCTTTTCGGCCAGCTTGCGCACCTCGTCGGCCACCACGGCAAAGCCGCGCCCGGCGTCACCGGCCCGGGCCGCCTCGATGGCCGCGTTCAGCGCCAGCAGGTTGGTCTGGTCCGCGATGTCCGAGATCAGTGACATGACCTGCCCGATGTTGTCGGCTTCCGCGCCAAGGCCGGCCATGGATTCGTTCAGGCGCAGGATGCGCTCGCGGATGCCGTTGATGGAGGCCACGGCTTCGCGCACGCCGCGAGCGCCCTCGTCGGCATTGCCGCGCGAAAGATCGGCCTGTTCGGCGGCCTGGCGGGCGTTGGCGGTGACGTTGTCCACGGTCACGCGCATGTTGGCGACGGCGTCGGCGGTCTCGTCCATGCGCCCGCGCTGCGCGTTAACCCCGCCGGTGACCGTGCCTACCTGGACCGTCAGGTCGGCGATGGACCGCGAAACATGTTCCGACACGGTACGGGCCTTGCCCGCCGCGTCCGTCATCCGGTCCATCAACCGCTTGATGCGCGTTTCGGACTTCTTCGAGTGTTCCAGCGCGTCGCGGGCCTCGCGAGCCATGCGCGCCGCCTCCTGCCCCTGGGCGTCGGCTTCGGCGATGCGCTGGCGCAGATGCTGCACCATGCGCTCAATGGAGTGCCTGGTGGCTTCCAGTTCCGGCGGGTAGTCGCCCTCTGGGCGTGCATCCAGCCTTCCGTCCGCAACCTCGCCCGCGTACGCCTGCAGGCGGCGCAACGGCCCGGCGATGCTCGACACCAGCGTTGCGGCGAGTCCGGACCCGATCAGTGCGCCAAGCAGCAGGGTGGCCAGCGCGCTGGCCAGCATGCGTCGTTCGTACGCCTCGCGGGTTTCCGTGATGTCACGGGCAGCGGCCAGAGCCTCGTCCTCGTCCATTTCCGCCACCAGCGCATAGCGCAGCCCCGCCGCCTCCAGCGGCTGCCACGCGGCGAGCACCTTGCGGCCCCTGTAATCCACGATGCTGCCCACCCCCGTCTCACCGGCCAGTGCCCTTCGGGACGCCTCGCTGTCCACCACGGTTTCCAGCACGCCATGGGCATCGGCATGACGCAGCATGGACCGCACCCGCAAATCCTGCCCCACAAGATAGGTCTCGCCCGTTTCGCCAAGGCCCACGTCATGCCATTTCTCGTCGGACGTCATGATGCGGTTGATGTTGTCCTCGGGCAGCTGGAAGGCGAGCACGGCAAGCAGCTTGCCGCCGCCGTCCAGGACCGGCGCGGCAATGAAGGAGGCTGGCGCGTTGTAGCTGGGTTCGTAGGGAGCGAAGTCTGCGATGGTGGTGAAGCCGCGTTGGCCGTTGCGGCCTGCGTCCACCGCGGCCCGGAACACGGTGGCCAGGGTCGTGTCCTTGTATGGCCCGGTAAGCAACGATGTGGCGAAGTCCTTTTCCTTGAACACCGAATACACGACGGTGCCGTTTTCCGGCTCGATGATGAAGATGTCATAATAGCCGAATGTTTCCAGATAATTCCGCAACACTGGATGGTACTTGCCGTGCAGCCTGTTGTACGCGGAAGGTATGGGCGAGGCGTCGAGCCGGTGTTTCTTGCCGATTTCATTGGGATTGCCGGAAGGATGCACGTACATGCCGTGCAGCAGCACGCCGTTGATGTCCTGCGGCAGGTATGCCTCCGGCTTTCGGGGGGCGTAGCCCGGCATGAGGGGGGCGTGCTCTGCGAAGACCGGGTTGCGCAGGTAGTTTCCGCCCGCGTAGTCCTCGATCAGGCGGCGCCGGGTTTCTCCGGGGGCCAGCCGGTCGGAGGTTTCCCACTGCACGTTCTCGTAGGCGGCCAGCAGTTCGCGGGCGGCCTCGCGCACGGTGAGGCTTTCGGCCAGGGTCATGGCCTGGTTGCGCACGCGCTGGAACAGGCTGCCTATGTGCAGCGCCTTGGCGCTGCGGATGCTGGCGAGTTGATTCCGCGCCCGGTCGGCGGAGGCTTCCGCGCCGGTCTGCCCGATGTGCTGCATGCCGTCCACGCCATAGTGCCATAACAGCCCCGCCGTGATGAGGCAGGTAAGCACCTGTGCGCCGATGAATCCCATGAGCAGCTTGAGCCGTAACGTCATGTCCACCCCTCGTGAATGTCTGGTCCGAAAATCCGGCATGGGGCCGATCCGCGCATTCTATCGGGGCAGGCGGTCAGGGTGGCAATGATTAGACCGGCCCCGGCATGATAATATGCCGGGGCCGGTCTGGCGGGGTGAAACGAAGCGCAGACGCAGCCGTGTCGGCCGCGCCCTTCAGGCATGTCGCGATGCCGAAGCCGCCGAAGGCGGACCGTACCGCCTGAGGCGGCGTGGTCACGCTGGCGCGCTCTACCGCATGCGAACCGCCTGGAAATGAAGCCGCCGAAAAACGCGGTGCAGTTTGAATGCGGTCACCCTAGGCGTTGCCGTCCTTTACGAAGGCGGGCCACAGTTCCAGCAGACGGCGCAGGGCCTTGCCCCGATGGCTGCGGGCGTTCTTTTCGTCGCGGGTAATGGTGGCGGCGGTGTGCCCCAGTTCCGGATCGAAGAACAGCGGGTCGTAGCCGAAGCCGTTGTCGCCTTGCGGGGCAGTGGCCACGCGTCCTTCCCAGGCCCCGGCGGCGGTAATGTGGCGACCGTCGGGAGCGCAGGCGGCAATGACCGAACGGAACCGCGCCGTACGCTGCGCATCGGGCACGTCGGCAAGTGCGGCCAGAAGTTTTTCGTTGTTGCGGGCGTCGGTGGCGGGCACGCCGTCTTCGGCGGAATAGCGGGCGGAATACACCCCGGGCGCGCCGCCAAGGGCGTCCACCTCCAGCCCGGAATCGTCGGCCACGGCAATGCGGCCGGTCAGTTCGGCCACGGTGCGCGCTTTCAGCAGGGCGTTTTCCTCGAAAGTGGTGCCGGTCTCCTCGATTTCGCCGATCTCGGGATAGGTGTCGAGGCCGACCACGGTGACCCCGGTGCCTTGCAGCATGTCGTTGAGTTCGCGGATCTTGCCCGCGTTGCGGGTGGCCAGCACGATGACGGTGGTGTCACTGGTGATGTTCGGGGGGGTGATGTTCGGGGGGGTGATGGTCGGGGCGGTGCTCATGGTGTGTCGGACGTGTTCCAGGGTTGGCGTGGGTGCATGACCCACCGTCGGCACGGCGTTGGCCGCACGGCGTTGGGCACGCGGTGGGGTGATGCGGCGTGCATTGTGCGGAAGAATCGGACCGGAGGCAAGGGAGCGCCGATGGGCTTCGTGCCCGGCGTGCGGTCAGCCCTTCTGCCCATCGCCTGCCGGGTCGTCCCGCGCCGGTTCCGTCGATTGCGGCACGGCCAGCAGGGGCAGCAGGTACAGGGTGATGGTGGTGCCCTTGCCTACCTGGCTTTGCAGGTCCACCCGGCCGCCCATTTCCTCGATGATCTTGCGGCTCATGGCCAGGCCGATGCCCGCGCCCTTTTCCTTGGTGGAAAAGAACGGGCTGAATATCTTGTCGTGCAGTTCCGGCGGGATGCCCACGCCCGTGTCCGCCACCGCCACGTACACGTGCTGCTGGTTCATGCCGGTGCGCACGGTCAGGCGGCCGCCTGCGGGCATGGCCTCCTGCGCGTTCTTCACCAGGTTGATCAGGCACTGCTTGAGCATCTCGCCGTCACCGTGGGCCTTGGGGATGTCCGCCGCAAGCTCCATCTCCACGGTGATCCTCCGCTGGTCGAAGCCCAGGCTCATCAGTTCCATGGTCTGGCGGGCCAGCAGGTTCAGGTCAACTTCGCCCGTGCGGGGCGAGGTGGGCCGGGCAAAATTGAGGATGGATTTCAGGATGGTATCCAGCCGCCGCGATTCTTCCAGAATCACCTGCACCTTGCCCCGCGCTGCCTCGTCCAGCGAGGGGGAGCGCAGCAGCGAATTGGCAAAGCCGCCGATGGCGAACAGCGGGTTGCGGATCTCGTGCGCCACGTAGGTGGAAAGCTCGCCGATGGCGGCCATCTTTTCGGCCTGTTGCAGGCGGATTTCCATGTTGGTGCGGTTGGTTATGTCGCGCCGCATCTCGATGACCCGCGTCAGCCGCCCTGCGTCGTCGGTGACCGGGTAGGTGTACACCCGGAAGTACTGCACCCGCCCATCGTCATTGACCCTGGTGTGGATGCGCTCTGCCTTGTGGCCTGTGCTGACGGTTTCGCGGAAGGTGCAGCCGCCGTGCTCCGGCGGGCAGCAGAAGGACGCGCCGTCCAGTTGCCAGCAGCAGGTGCCGATCCAGTCGTCCTTGGTGCCGCCCTTGCGTTGCAGGATGTTGCGGTTCAGGTCCACGATGCGGCCTTCGGTGTCCAGCAGCAGGATGTCCTCGTCCACCTGGTCGATGAGCGTGGCGAACAGGTCGCGTGCCTCGCGCAGGTGCAGGTTGCAGGTGGAGCACAGCTTTTCCGAGGCCAGCATTTCCCACACCCACAGCGCGCCGCCCGCGTCCAGCAGCGAAACCCCGGCGGGGGCCGCCGCGCGCAGTTCGGCCATGTGGCGGCCATCATCGGTCAGGTCGATGGCCATGCGCAAGTCGGGCCGGGCCGCGAACAGGTCGGCGGCGGAATCAAAGCGGGGCACTCCGCCGGGGGCGG
>NZ_VSMK01000003.1 GCF_011682075.1 Nitratidesulfovibrio liaohensis | reverse complement strand
TCGTCCCGTCTGGCTGTCCGGCTGGCGGCGCCATGCGCAGGGCCAGCCTGCGGCGCGGCCAGTCGCACCCGGCCCAAGCCACGCGGCGTCCGGCCAGATGCTTGCGCAGCAACATGACCTGGGCGTCGGGCCGGGCCGGATTGGGGGGCTTGTGCGCGGCCAGGTACAACAGCGGCGCGCGGCGCCCGTGGCGCAGCACCAGCACCTGCTTGCGCCCGGCGGCGAAGATGGTGAGGGAATGGATGTCCGGCGCGGGCGCGTGGATCTTTTCGATGCGGCACCCGGCCAGCAGCGGAACCAGCGCCCGGCAGACGCGGCGGAACAGATGGGCGTCCATCGTCGTTTCCCTGGCTACGTTGCCCGAGAACAGGCCCAGGCAGACCCGGCTGATCCAGTCGTATCCGGACAGACAGCGGATGCTCCTGTGGCAACCTCAGGGGGCCCGTCCCATAGGGCACGGCGCAACAAAAAACGGCCCCTCATCCCGTCAAGGGTGAGGGGCCGTGGTGGGCGTTAATCGCCTCGGACGCGCTCGTCGTCTTCCTGCTTGCTCTTGCAGTTGATGCACAGCTTGGTCACGGGTCGCGCATTCAGGCGCGGCACGCCGATTTCCTCGCCGCATTCGTCGCAGATGCCGAACGAGCCGTCCTCTATGCGGCCCAGCGCCGCCTGAATTTTCTTGATCAGCCGCCGCTCGCGGTCACGGATGCGCAGGGTGAAGGCGCGATCCGATTCCATGGTGGCGCGGTCCGCCGGATCGGCGAAAACCTCGTTGTTATCCGTCATGTCTTCCAGCGTGAGGTCGCCCTTTTGCGTGGCTTCTTCCAGCATCTGGGTCAGCAATACGCGGAAGTACTCGATATCCTTCTGATCCATGGGGAACCTCCTCGCGGTACGCAGCGCACCGCCTCCTGGCGGCACGCGTGCCGGGTGGGGCTGTCGCTTGCAAGGCAACTGCCATAAATCATCCGGCCAATAAAAGTAAAGGGGCGAGGCCTGATTTCCGTTCGCGGAAACACGGACGGATTGCCCGCAATGTTGGCAGGTGCTGACTGACGCCCAAAAAGCACCGAATAGTAAGGCACGAGGGTGGATGCAACGGCGCAGGGGTCCTGTGCATCTGCGGACGGCGAAACAGAACAGACGGACAGGGCAGGGACGACCGGACTGCGCGACGGAACTGCATGACGGAGCAAGGCCCGAACCGACCGGGCGGGAAGCCGCCGTCGCCCTGGCCGCGCCGTGCCCGCAAATCCGCACCGGCCAACATATTATGGAAATCGGTCGTGTTTTTTCAAAAACCTCGCTTGACAGGTAGCGGCGCTGTGACGTAGAAGGCTCTCCTCGTTGAGCGGGAGTAACTCAGTGGTAGAGTGCAACCTTGCCAAGGTTGAAGTCGCGGGTTCAAATCCCGTCTCCCGCTCCAACGAAACCGATGAGGCGGCATAGCCAAGTGGTAAGGCAGAGGTCTGCAAAACCTCCATTCTCCGGTTCAAATCCGGATGCCGCCTCCAGTATCGGTGCGGGAGTAACTCAGTGGTAGAGTGCAACCTTGCCAAGGTTGAAGTCGCGGGTTCAAATCCCGTCTCCCGCTCCACCGTCTCCTCCGGATGTACCGCCCTGCGCGGAAAGCCCTAGCGATACCCCACCATTAGCGGGAATAACTCAACGGTAGAGTGTCAGCTTCCCAAGCTGAAGGTTGCGGGTTCAAATCCCGTTTCCCGCTCCAGAACACATAGCCCCCGCGCCAGGCACGGGGGCTTTTTGCTGTGTGGCCTCAAAGCCCCATATTGCCGACCTACCGACCGGTACGCACAGACTCCGCCAGCCCCGCCATGAACGTGGACACCTTTTCCACGGGGGCGAAGGAAGGATCAATGCCGTGACGTGCGGCCAACGCCTCCGGTCGCGCGTAGGACAGCACGGTGACGCCTTCAGCCTCACGTACCAGCATGCGCAACGGCAGATCCATGGCGATGGTCGGAGCTTCAAGCATCAGCAGCGTGCCAACGGCGGGGTTTCCAAAGGTCACCACCCGCGTGGCTGGCATGCGCAGTCCTGTTCTTTCCGCGTTGGCCGCATGGTCCACGGTGCAGAACACAGGCACGTTCATGTCGTCCAGGGTTCCCAGCAAACGTTCCCAAACCTCCGGAACCGTTCCCTGACAGGTTACGCAAACCACCCCGTCGCTTCTCGCTTCGATCATATTTCCTCCTTTCTTCCGCTCGGTTGCGCGCAGGAACCGACGCGACATGCCCAGTGCGCATCCACGCACTCTCCGGCCCGACATCCGGCACCGCGCGATGCCTACAGACATCACACCCTACGCCTTTTCCCGCGCGCGAAACGGCACACTGCGCCCTTCCTTTCGCATCGCGGCCCGCATTGCGCTGCCGCCCCAGCCCTATACACTTTTTTTTTCGTGCACGCATGTTGACAAGTCCCCGACAAAAAGGGTAGCTCTCCCTCCGCACGAGGGAACGGCGGTTTCGCCCGGCCCGCGTGTCGCCCGAAAGGGCGGGAGTAACTCAGTGGTAGAGTGCAACCTTGCCAAGGTTGAAGTCGCGGGTTCAAATCCCGTCTCCCGCTCCAAAATTTCGCCCCACAAGGGCACCAAAGGCCGCCGCAAGGCGGCCTTTGCCGTTTCCGGCGTCAGCACCGGCACAGACAGACGCTGCAACGCCATATCGTCTCCCAGCCCGCTTCGGCCCGCTCTGTTCTGTCCCGACCCGTTCCTGTCTGCCCCGGCCTGTCCCGGCCAAGCCCCTCTCACCCCCGTGACAACGTCTGGCAGCCCCTCCTCCGGTCAGCCCGATCTGCCCCTTCAGGAGCACCCCGCCTCTGTCTGCGCACACCAGCACCGCGTGCAGCCGCCGCAATGGGGCAAAGCGGTTGCTCACCGGTCATTCCCGGCATATGCCGAAAGCATCACCCCAGCCGCAGGACACCCCCATGCCCCGCATTGCCATCCGCCTTGCCACCCCGGACGACGCCGCCGCCATCATCGGCGTGTTCCATGCCGCCATCCACGGCAAGGGCGCGTGCAGCTACGATGCGGAGCAACTGTCCGCATGGTGCGCTGGCCGCACCGAGGAGCAGTTCCGGCGGGAGCTTGAGCTGGGCATGAATCCGTTTCTGGTGGCGGAGACAATGGGTACGGCGCCCCTTGGCCCCCCCCCGAAGACAGAAGCCCATGGGCCACAGGAAACCGCCCCGCCCCCCCCGTCCGCCCCATCTGTTGTCGGCTTCGGCGCACTGCGCGGCGACGAGGTGGCCTATCTGTACGCCGCGCCGCAGGCCCCGCCCGGCACCGGCACCGCGCTACTGCATGAACTGGAACGCCACGCCATGCAGCAGGGCTGGCCGGAACTGCGCCTGACCGCCTCGCTCAACGCCCTGGATTTCTACAAGGAGCACGGCTACCGCGAACTGCGCCGGGACATCCGGGTAATGGCCGTGGAGGGCGGCTTCGTGCGGCTGGTGGCCATAGAGGCCCGCAAGCGGCTCAAGCCACATGACGAGCGGCCATTCCGAACACCCGACGAACCGACTCTGGCGGAATGACCACCGTGCCGGGCGTCCGGGCAGTCAGCCCCACGCGCCCGTCTTCCGCATCCCCGCGGCCTTTGCGTTCCGCCCTGCCCCAGCCTTGCCTTCATGATTGCGCCGCTCCTGCCGCCTTGCCGCCCTGCTCCCCCGTACCCGCATCTTCGCGCCGCCGTTCGCCGCAAAGCGCGTGCTTACCGCCACCCAGCTTGCACTGCCCGTCCTGTTGAGGCATGAACTCCGGACGCGCCGCCGCCAGCCCTCTCGTGCCCTCCGGCACGCCGGGTTCTTCCGGCCTTTGCATCCGCCCGCCCGGCGCGCGCCCTGGCAACCGGTCCGCACCGGAAACCGGCCACATCGGCTCCCGCAGCCGTCGGCCCACAAAAGGACAGCCCATGACCGAACAACCGGACACCCCGGACCTCCATAGCACCGAAACCGCCCCCACGGCAGACGCCAACGCCGCCGAACTGGAACGCCTGCTGGCCAAGGCGCGCGAACGCTACGAAGTGGGTTTCGAAACCCTCACTGTTGATGACGCGCCGCTGGAAATCCTGCAGATCCGCAACATGACCGGCCACCTCGACCGGCTCATCGCCACCAACGCCATCAAGGATCCGCTGCGCGACCTGCCCCTGTGGGCCAAGATATGGCCCGCCTCGTTCCTGCTGGGGCGCTTTCTGCGCAAGCTGGACCCGGCGGGCAAAAGCCTGCTGGAGGTCGGCGCGGGCTGCGGCGTCACCGGACTCATCGCCGCGCGCTACGGCTTTGCCCGCGTGACCATCACCGACGTGCACGACGACGCCCTGCTCTTCGCGCGCATCAACGTTCTGCGCAACGGCCTTGCCGACCGGGTGGAGGTGCGCCGCTGCGACATCACCGCCGCGCGGCTGAACGCCCGCTACGACGTCATCGCCGGGGCCGAAATCCTGTACCTGGAAGATCTGCACCGCCCGCTGGCCAAGTTCCTGGCCCGCCACGTGGCCTCCGGCGGGCAGGCCATGCTGTGCACCGACAAACGCCGCAAGGCCGCCCACTTCCTGAAGCTGGCCGGGCGCGACTTCGACGTGGCCGAGCAGCCCGTGGGCATCAAGTCCACCGGCGACGACGGGCAGGAAGAACGCCGCCTGTTCCTGGTGCACCGGCTTACCCCCAAGCGCACGGGCGCTGCACCCGCCGCTCCGGCCTAGTCGGCCCAGCCGATCACGGCACCAGTCGGCGTAGCCAGCCGGACCACCAAACGGCCCGCATCCGCAACCTCGACCCCTCACGGACCATCCGCATGATCAAGCTTTCTCCCTGCCCCAAGGGCTATACCAAGGACCAGGACAAGGCCACCTCGCCCGTGGAAACCGTGCGCCGCGTGCGCCAGCGCCTTGCCAGCCTCGACGTGGACATCCTTGCCGAAACCCGCCGCGTGGACGTGGACCGGCTGGGCATTCCCGTGTTTCTCAGCATGTGCGGGGCCGACGCCAAGCGCGTCATGCCCACCCGCAAGCAGATGGGCAAGGGCGCGTCCGTGGAGCAGGCCGAGGCATCGGCCCTGATGGAACTGATGGAGCGCTACAGCTTCTTCACCTTCTGGCGCGACATGCCCGGCATGGTCGAGGCCACCTGGAGCGAGGCGCAGGCCCGCTTCGGCGATGCGCTGCTGCCCGTGGAAGAAATCGCCAAGTCCGTGCACGACCCCATCGCCCCGCACGACGCCGTGCGCGCCCTGGACCTGATCCGCTGGAAGTTCTTCCCCGCCACCGTCATCCCGCGCGACGGCAGCGAAGGCCGCGAGGTGTGGCTGCCGCTGGACTGGTTCAAGAAGCTGGGCGAGTTCAACGGCTCGTCGGCGGGCAACACCGAGGAAGAATCCATCCTCCAGGGCGCCTGCGAACTGGTGGAGCGCCATGTGTGCTGCATCATCGACGAAACCATGCCCGAACTGCCAACCATCGACATCTCGCCCGATGGTTCCGGTGACGATGCCGTGCTGCGCGACCTGCTGGACCGCTTTGCCCGGCACGGCGTGCAGGTGGTGCTGAAAGACTTTTCCCTTGGCCTGCCCGTGCCCACCGTGGGCGCCGTGGCCTGGGACCCGGCCACCTTCCCGGTGCGCTCCGAGATCGTCTACACCGCAGGCACCGCCGCCACCCCGGTCAAGGCCGCCGTGCGCGCCCTGACCGAAATCGCCCAGCTTGCGGGCGACTTCATCACCGGCGCCTGCTACGAGGCATCCGGCCTGCCCAAGTACGAACGGCTGGAAGACATCGAATGGCTGCGGCGCGGCCCCGTGGCGCCGCTGTCCTCGCTGCCCACCGTGGAATCGGACGACATCCTGCGCGAGCTCACCACCCTTTCCGACGGCCTCGCCCGGCAGGGCTACACCCTGTTGTCCATCTCTACCCGCAACCCCGACGCGGACGTGTCCACCCACTACAACATCGTGCCGGGGTTCCGCTTTCGCGAACGGGACAAGAACGCCTCCATCGGCCTGTTCGTGGGCCGCATCCTGAGCGAGGAAGCCGACGCCGATACCGCCCTGCGCGGCCTTGAGGTGCTGGCGGAGATATACCCCGGCGCGCATTTCGTGCCGTTCTTCCGGGGCATGCTGGCCCTGCGTGCCGAAGCCCTGGACGAGGCGCGCCACTGGTTCGAAACCAGCGAACCCCTGCAACCCGACGCCGACGCGCGCGGCCTTGCCGCCTTCTACGGCGCCTACGTGCACACCCTGGCCCAAAACTGGGCCGCCGCCCTGCCCGGCCTTGACCGCGCCGTGACCGCCTGCCCGGAAATGAAGGAATACTTCAACCTGCGTGGCGTGTGCCACTTCAAGCTGGGCGACTACGCCAAGGCCGCCGTCAACTTCGAAAGCGTGCTGCGCCTGGACAAGGGATCCGTCATTGATCTCGCCAACCTGGGGCTGTGCCACAAGTTCCTCGGCGATGCCGACACCGCCGCGCACCTGCTGGAAGCCGCTCTCGAAATCGACCCCTCCCTCGACTTCGCCCGCACCCATCTGGCGGAACTACAAGCCCAGGCGGGGTAGGAGAGAATACCGATGAAGAAGTATCGGGGGAGGGAACCTTTTGAAAAAGGTTCCCTCCCCCGCCCCCCCCCACCCTCCCAAACTTCTTAATTGGGGGTAGGAAATTGGCTCAGGGCTATAAGCCATGAAACTCACAAAACCTCTCACACGAAATAAAACGGGGAGAACGCGAATCGCGTTCTCCCCGTTTCGTCTTTTCACCCTAAAGGGGGGTGCAGGGGACGGCAGCCGTTATGCGAGTCTTCGAGCATTACGGATGGCGATCGCAACGCGCAAAGTCCCCTGCCCGCCGGAGGCGTACAAAAACAACAAAAACCAAAACGCCAGCGCCTCACAAAGAACCGAAAGACCCGCTACGCCCCGGGCCCACCGGCCTGCTGGTCACGCTCGCGGATTTCGGCACGCTTGATCTTGCCGCTGATGGTCTTGGGCAGTTCGGCCACGTAGTCGATGATGCGCGGGTACTTGTACGGCGCGGTCACCTTCTTCACATGGTCCTGAAGCTCCTTGGTCAGTGCGTCCGAGGCGGTGTAGCCGGTGGCCAGCACCACGGTGGCCTTCACGGCCTGCCCGCGCAGGGGGTCGGGCACGCCGGTCACGGCGGCCTCCACCACGGCGGGGTGGGCCACGAGGGCGCTTTCCACCTCGAACGGTCCGATGCGGTAGCCGGAGCTCTTGATCAGGTCATCCACGCGGCCCAGGAACCAGTAATAGCCGTCTTCATCCATCCAGGCCTTGTCGCCGGTGTGGTAGTAGCCGCCGAACATGACCGAGGCGGTCTTTTCCGGCTCTTCGAGATAGCCGCGGAACAGCCCCACGGGCAGCCCCTCGGCCACGCGCACGCAGATTTCGCCTTCCTCGCCGGGGGGGCAGACGTTGCCAGCCGCATCCTGCAGCACCACGTCCCAGCCGGGCATGGGCCGACCGATGGAACCGGCCTTGGGGGCCATGCACGGCAGCGTGGCGATTTGCAGGGTGGTTTCCGTCTGGCCGTAGCCTTCGTGGATTTCAAGGCCGGTGGCGGCCTTCCAGTCGTGGAACACGCTGTCGTTCAGCAGTTCGCCCGCCGTGGTGCAGTGGCGCAGCTTCGACAGGTCGTACGCGGCCAGATCCTGCCGGACAAGGAAGCGGTACACGGTGGGCGGCGCGCAGAAGGTGGTCACGGCGTGGTCGGCCAGCACGCCCAGCAGGGCCGCCGGTTCGAACTTGCCCCGGAAGTCGTACACGAACACCGAGGCCCCGGCCATCCACTGGCCGTAGAACTTGCCCCACACCGCCTTGCCCCAACCGGTGTCGGCCAGGGTCAGGTGCAGGTCGCCTGGCACCAGGTCGTGCCAGTACATGCCGGTCAGCAGGTGCCCCAGCGGGTAGGTGTGCACGTGCTCCACCATCTTGGGCATGCCCGTGGTGCCGGACGAAAAGAAGATCAGCAGCGGGTCTTCGCCGCCCGCGAACTCCAGCGGACTTTCCGGGCGGGGGAACCTGGCCTCCGCCGGGGTGAAGATGGTGTCATAGTCCACCCAGCCGCGCGGCAGGGCGTCGCCGCCCACCTGCACGCACACGGCAAGGCCGGGACAGTCGGGCCGGGCGGCCTCCACGCGCTCGGTGATGGAATGGTCCACGATGACGCACCGGGTCCTGGCGCGCTCCACGCGGAACACGATGTCCTTGGGGGTAAGCTGCGACGGGGCGGGAATGGCCACCGCGCCAAGGCGGTGCAGGGCCAGCATGGACACCCAGAACTCGATGCGCCGGTACAGCACCAGCATCACCCGGTCGCCCTTGCGGATGCCCTGCAAGCGCAGCGCGTTGGCCAGCTTGGCAGAGGCCTCGGCCATCCAGGCGAAGGTATAGTCGCGCCGCACGCCCGCATCATCCACGTGGGCTATGCACAGCCGCCCCGGATCGGACGCCGCGATGGGGTCCAGCACGTCGAAGGCAAAATTGAAGGTGTCCGGGGCGTCGATGCGGAACGTGGCGCAGAATTCCTTGTAATCCTTGGCCGTAAACTTTGTGGTGTAGGTCATGGGTGCATCCCTGCGAAGCGATCCCTTGCGGGCTTGTTGACTGATGGCGTGTACGGCGCGCCCCCCATGGTGGCGGCGGGGGCGTTTTCCTGCGGCGTAATAGCGGGCTGCGCCCGAAGGACCGCGGCCCGGTGCGGATTTTCGTTCGCTGGCAAGGAAAACAAGTCCGGCATGAGGGAACATACTCTTTCGGTATTTGACCGAATGCCGGACGCTGTTTGACGCAGCCAGCGGACGAAAGGCCCACCGGGACGGCCCTAGCTAATTACGTCCAGAAAGACCGCATCCGCACCGTCAAGGCCGCGCAGGGCGTGCGGAATGCGCGAACTGAAGTACAAGCTGTCACCGGCGGCAAGCACATGGCGCGCGTCGTTCAGCCAGATCTCCAGGCGGCCTTCCAGGATGTAGATGAATTCCTGGCCCCGGTGGTAGTTGAACACCAGATCCTTTTCTTCCTTGGGGGGCACGCGCACCAGAAACGGCTCCATGCGCCGGTTGGTGAAGCGCGAGGCCAGGTTCCAGTAGTCGTAGTCCTTGCGGCGCTGCACCGAAAGGCCTTCGCCCTTGCGCACCAGGCTGTAGCCGTGCAGATGGGCATCGCCGCCGGAAATCAGCGCGGTCAGGTCCACGCCGCATTCACGGGCCACGTCGGTAAGAAAGCTCACCGGTATCTCCACCTCGCCGCTTTCGAAGCGGGCGACTTCCGCCTCGGTAACGCCCACCTTGTCCGCCAGTTCCTGCCGCGAAAAGCCGCAGGCATCGCGCAGCCCGGCCAGGCGAGGCGCGATTTCCTTGTAGGGCGGTTGTTGCATCGTCCGGTCCTCCTGTTGTGCTACCGCGCCCTTGCACATTGCGGTGGCGCTCTCGATCGCTGGGGGAAGCATTGCGATACCCCAGCGTGTCGTAAATGAAAAGCCCGCCATGCCAAGGGCATCCGCCGCGCGCTTGGCTGGTAGCGTGGGGTTGCGGGTCCAGTTGGTCAATCCGTCCACTTTCACCAAGCTCACTGGACCGCCCGGTCGGGCCAGTCGGCCAGCCCGTCAATCCGTCGAATCGGATTCGGACCAAAACGAAAGGCGGCGCGAACCGGGGAGGTCCGCGCCGCCGTCATGGCCTGCGCCTTGCCGACCGCATACGCGGTGGCACCCCCCATGGCTAGGGGTAGGTAATTCGACCGTTGCGTTCGATGAGCGACAGCGTGTTGGTGACCTGACGGCCCAACGGCGTTTCGCGGCTCATTTCGCGCTCGATGGAGGTGATGCCCTTCAGCACCGTGGAGTGGCGACGGCTGAACCGGTCGCCGATTTCCTTCAGCGAAAGGTCGGTGTGCTTGCGGGCCAGATAGAACACGGAGTTGCGGGCAACCACGTATTCACGCTTGCGGCTGCGCGAATTGAGCTGCTTGGGCGAAATGCCGAAGCCTTCGCACACCTTGCGCACGATGCCCTCGAAGTCCATGACCACTTCCTGCTGGGCGTAGTGGCCAAGCACTTCCCAGGCCATCTCCATGGAAATCTGGCGGTTCAGCAGCTTGGCCTTCAGCACCAGGTTGTGCAGGCAGCTTTCGATCTGGCGCACATCGGTGCGGATGTGGTCGGCCAGCAGGTCGGTGACGTTGTCGGGCAGCATCACCTGGTGCAGGCGGGCCTTTTCGCACAGGATGCGGCGGCGCGTTTCGAAGCCGGGCTTGTCGATGTGCGCGAGAAAGCCGGAGCAGAACCGCGAGACCAACTGTGTATCGAGGTTCTTGAGGTCGCGCGCGGCGAACGAACTGGACAGCACCACGCGGCTGCCGCGCGACTTCAGCGCCTTCACCGTGGCCAGCACCTCGTCCTGCATGCGTTCCTTGCCCTGCAGGAAGTGCACGTCCTCCAGCAGCAGCACGTCCACGTCGCGGTAACGGGCCTTGAAGCGGTCCACTTCCCGCGCCTTCAGGGCGGCGATGAGCCGGGTGGCGAATTCTTCGGCGGTCAGGTACTCCACGCGCGGCGCGGCACGGTTGCTGACCTCGCACAGGGCTCGGCCCACGGCCTGCATCAGATGCGTCTTGCCAAGGCCCGGACCGGAGCTGAGGAACAGCGTATCGGCGGAAAGGGTTTCTCGGCAGATGCCGCGCGAGGCCGCGAAAGCCAGTTCGTTGTTGGGACCCACCACGAACGAGTCGAACGAAAAGCGCCAGTTCAGGGCGCGGTTCGGGGCGGGTATGTCCAGCGGCAGGCCCAGTTGTGCGGCGTGGGCGGTGTGGGCGGCACGCGCGGCGATACCGGACACGGAACGCGCGGCCACGGCCTGAACGGCCTGGGAAATCTGGGCTGCGGGCACGGGCAGGGCCTGCGTGCCGTCTGCGGCCTCCACGTCCGGTGCCGC
>NZ_VSMK01000002.1 GCF_011682075.1 Nitratidesulfovibrio liaohensis | reverse complement strand
ATAGAGGTCAAGTTTCCAACCTATCGCACAAGGAGCCACCATGTCCGAAGTACACACGACCATCATTGACCTCGACGCCGGAGCCGTTTTCAGCGGCACCCCATCAGGGCGTATCATCAAGGGCTTCGACAAGTCCTGTGCCCACACCCCTAATATCGACCCGGACTATGTATTCCATGAGTGCAGCCGGGACATCGTCGTATGGCTCATGGACAGCTCAGACCCGCTGTACGTGTTCGGTCCCACGGGGAGTGGCAAGACCAGCGCCATCAAGCAACTGGCAGCCCGTCTCAACTACCCGGTGTTCGATGTGACCGGCCACGGCAGGCTGGAGTTCCCCGACCTCGTGGGCCACCTGTCTGTCCGGGACGGAAGCATGGAGTTCCAGTATGGCCCCTTGGCTCTGGCTATGCGGCATGGCGGGATTCTGCTCCTCAACGAGATAGACCTGCTGGAACCGGCTACCGCCACGGGTTTCAACGGCATCCTCGACGGAGAACCCCTCTGTATTCCCGAGAATGGTGGAGAGATCATCACCCCCCACCCCATGTTCAGGTTCGCAGCCACTGCCAACACCAATGGTGGCTCCGACGACACGGGACTCTATCAGGGCACCTTACGCCAGAATCTTGCGTTCCTTGATCGATTCTGGCTGTGCGAAATGCCGTACCCAGCCCCGGAAGCCGAGAAGGCGTTGCTGGAACGAAGGGCACCGATGCTGCCGGATGACATCAGGACGAGGATGGTGGACTACGCCAATGAGGTCAGGCGTCTTTTCATGGGGGAAAGCGGAACAACCTATGGTCACAGCATCGAGGTCACCTTCTCGACCAGAACGCTGTTACGCTGGGCTGATCTTACCGTTCGCTTTCAACCTCTCGCTCGCCAAGGCATCCAGCCGCTTACCTACGCCCTTGATCGCGCCTTGGGCTTCAAAGCCAGCAAGGACACCCGGACCACCCTGCACGAATTGGCGCAGCGTCTCTTTCCGCAGCATGCCGCAACGGGGGAGTAGACGGGAGCGGCCCTACCGCACCACTGGATGCGACCGCTCCCCTTGCGGATTTCTTGGATAACCTGCTGGCAACAGCACGCAAAGACCCAAGCCTTCTTCTTCGACACCCCATCTACGTCCATCTCGACAAGCCGACATCCCATGGGTGGAAGTTCTGGAGCGCTGCCACGACTCAGGACGGCATCACCCTTCGCTGGGCTCGCTATGGTCAAAAGGCACAGGAGCACGTCCTCACAACCGGACGCTGCCGCTGCGCAAGCCCTTTTGAGGAGCTTCGCTATCGGGTTCTGGACAAGCTCCGCAAAGGCTACCAGCCCGACATGAGCAAGTCCAAGCTCCCCTCTGTCTAATTCTATCCGCACAACTCTGAAATCTGGAACGATCGTGTGCCAAAAAGGATCCACGCGAGGAGTTACTCATGACACCACAGACCTTCCCCTTCTCCCACTCCATCGAACTCGTCAGGCCAACACCCCGTGGCAACGACTACCTCTACTGGCGGGCTGAAGCCTGCAAGGACGCTCTCAGAATCTGCACATGGTGCGCTGATGCCTCTGGAGTCCCCGTCGAAGGGCGGGTCATCCAGACCATCGCCTGCGCTCAGTGCCGCTCCGAAGACCCCGTGCTGGAGATGTGGTTCCGGGCGTCCCACAAGATCGACCGCATGGCATTCCACATCACACAAGGCTGTTAGGAGGCAGACATGGACCCTCTGAAGGAGTTACGCATCTACAGCTGTGAGCACGAAATCCACCTAGTCCACCGGGACAGGTTCGACGTGCTCGCCGCCCACTGGAGAGCGCGAGCTGAAACACACCAGTTGGTCATCATGGAATGGAAAGGCTTTCCCGATGACCCCACACCGAGGGGTGAAATACGCACGCAGCACATTGAAGCTCGAGAATGCACCGACTGCGACCCCGTGCAGGAACTCTGGCGACAGGCTGGAGACAGGATACAGCGACACTACCGTTTCAAGGACGGAGAGTAACGAGCCCCTCAAATGAGGGGCTTCTTCATTTGCATGGAGGACATCATGACCACAGACATCACTGTTCTGGAAAGTCTCATGGCCATTCACCTCGACGTGAACATCTGGACGGCCAGAAAGAAACTGAGCCCTGCCGACTTCGGCGGGGCCGAGCTTCCCCCCGAGGATCTGGCATCTCTGGGAAGCAAGAGGGTTTGTGATCCTGAAGACCTGAAGGTCTTTGGCACATTGAAGGCCCGTGCTGTGAGCCTTCTCGACCGTCATGGCATACGTTTTCTGGGCGGATGGGCCATCCCCCACGACCGGGCGGAAGAGATCGGTGCAGAGCTCGCAACGATACGTGACGCGTTCATGGAGGCCAAAGAGACCTTTCTTGCCCGGTATGACGAAGCCGTGCAGGAGTGGATCACCCGCCATACGGGATGGGAGCAGATCATTGCCAGTTCCACCGTTGGCGCGGATTACGTTCGAAGCCGTATGGGCTTCCGCTGGCAGGTGTACCGCATCATGCCGCCTGCACTACCACAGAGCGTAGAAGAGGGGCTGTGCGAAGAGGTTGTCGGTCTGGGGTCACGCCTTTTCGGGGAGGTGGCCAAGGCCGCCACAGAAGCGTGGCACAAATGCTATGCAGGCAAGACAGAGATCACCCGCAAAGCGCTCTCGCCTCTGCGCACCATACACCAGAAGCTATCGGGGTTGACCTTCGTCGAGCCGCGTGTGGCTCCCATCGCCGACCTGTTGCAGGTAGCGTTTGAAAGCCTGCCCAAGCGGGGCAAGATCGAAGGAGCTTCCCTGCTCATGCTACAGGGAGTCGTGGCTCTCTTGCGGGATACCGGTGCGCTTGTGGAGCACGGCCAGAAGATCCTTGAAGGGGCATCTCCCCAAGGGCTTCTGGCCATCCTTGGTGGCCCTGCCGCTGCATCTGACAGCGTGGCCGATGACCTCGCTGTCGAGATTGATGATGTGGTGGATGACCTCGCCCCGGCGCCTGTATTCCCCGGCAACCCGCAGCCTACGCTACCAAGCTACGGGCTCTGGTGATTCGCTGGACAGCATGCTGGAAGGCGTTTACCTAGCAACAAGATACGCGAGGATAGCTTACATGACTCACGATGCATTCCAGACAGTCGATGCGCTGAAGGCCAAGCTAGATTCGCATCGTCCTTTGCCTGCAGAGGCCGTCCGCCAACTCCGGACGGACATGGTCTTGCGGTACACCTTTCATTCCAACGCCATTGAGGGGAACACGCTTTCGCTCATGGAGACCAAGGTTGTACTGGAAGATGGCATGACCATAGGTGGCAAGTCTGTTCGTGAGCATCTTGAAGCCATCAACCATGCCGAGGCCATCAGCTTCCTTGAAACCCTCGTTGATGCGGGAGCACCGCTTGATGAGCGTAGCCTCAAGGAGCTGCACCAGTTGGTGCTTCGCGGCATATCCGACAGTGCAGGGCGTTATCGTACAGGGAACGTTATCATTTCCGGTGCCGGGCATACACCGCCAGATCATCTGCATGTGCAGCACCGGATGGACGCCTTCTTTGATTGGTATGGTCAGGAAGAGATGCAACTCCATCCCGTGGAGCGAGCAGCCCGAATGCATGCCGATCTGGTGGTCATCCATCCGTTTACGGACGGTAACGGGCGTACATCGCGCCTTGCCATGAATCTGGAACTGATGCGAGCAGGCTTCCCCACTGTCGTCATTCCCGTCGAGCAGCGAGCTGCCTACTACGAGAACCTTGATGCCGTAGGGACCCGGCAGGATTACGAGCCATTCATCCGGCAGGTTGTCGCCCTTGTCGAGCACAGCTTTGCCCCCTACTGGCCGCTACTTGGCCTAGCCTGAGAACCACAGCCATACGCCAGCAAAGCCCCGGAGCATCCGCTTCGGGGCTTTTGCATGTTGGAGGAACTATGCACGATTCACGAGCTGTCATGCGCTCGCTGCCCCTGGTCGCAAGTATCCTGGGGCGCAGATATGGCATTCAGGTGCAAATCGGCGGAACCGAAGCCTACACCGACGGCAAGACCATTCATCTTCCGTCGCTTCCCGTTGAAGACAACAATCTGCTTCCCCTCGTTCGTGGCTATCTCGACCACGAAGCGGGGCATGTCCGGGAAACGGACTTCGACGTGTTGCGGGAAGCCACGCTTACCCCGCTTGAAATGCACATATGGAACATCATTGAAGACTGGCGCATCGAAAACAAGCTGGCGTCGATCTTTCCCGGGTGCCGTCAGAACTTCGACTGGCTCATCACCCATCTCTTCGGCTCAGCTACCCCCGACGTATCCGCGACTGGGGATGCGTCCTGCATTCTCAACTGGATGCTCCTGACGGTGCGATGCTGGGATGTCCCCGCGCTCAGCACCGAGCGCGATACCATCGCATCCATGGTTGATGCGGGATTCCCCGGCGTCCGGCAGCGGATTGCCCCATTGCTGAACAAGGTACGAACGGATTGCGACGCAACAGCTGATGCCATTCGCCATGCACGGATAATCGTTCAAGCGCTTCGAAAGCAGGTGGCTCACTCAAGCCCTTCGGCGAATACCCAGCGCAAAACGACGAAAAAGACCATTGTGCGAGAGCCATCTGATGGCCCTGCAGCGGTGGAAGAGGGCTCTGGGCACTACACCCCGGAGCGCATCCGGGCCATGGAAAGCCTGCTGGAGGCCAACGAAGACACACTCCCCAAAACAATGGGCGCAGTCTTGGCTGAGGCCCTGCAACAAGCACACGGCACATCATGGTCCACAGCTGTTGCCGTAGAGCAGCCACGGCTGGCCTACCCGCTGGATGCGGATGCCATAGCGCAGGCTCGCGCCGCCTCCATGGCCCTTAAAACACGGCTGCATGGGCTGGTACAAAGTGCCGTCGTAACGCGGTGCGCCACGGGTAGGCGTGGAAGGCTGGACCCCAGCCGTCTTCACCGGCTTTCCGTGTCAGATGGGCGTTTGTTCCGCCAACGTGGAGAACGCCACGGCATCAACACGGCGGCACACATCCTGTTGGACAGCTCCGGCTCCATGTCCGGTTGCATGACGCTGGCATCGACTGCGTGTCATGCCACGGCCAGTGCTCTGGCAGCCTGCGGCGTCAACGTGGGGCTGACGGCCTTTCCGGGGCACTATCTCACGGCTCAGGCCAACTGGGCGAGTGTGTCTCCACTCATACGCCATGGGCAACGTGTGCATTCCAAGGTCAACGTGACCTCTGGCGGAGGCACTCCCCTTGCGGAGTCACTCTGGTGGACCATGCAGACCATGTTGCCCCTTCCAGAGTCCCGTAAGCTCATCCTGATCATCACCGATGGCGACCCCGACTCGGGAGTGCAAGCGGAAGAAGCACTCGTCGGTGCAGCACGTGCCGGATTCGAAGTCTACGGAATCGGCATCATCAGCACCGCCATTCTCTCCCTCCTGCCAGGCAATAGCTTGGTCATTTCCAGCATGGGGGAACTGGCTCCTGCCATGTTTACGCTTCTGCAAAAGGCAATGCTGCGCTGCGCCTGACGCCCCTTGAATGGCTCAAGCCTTACACCCTGAACCCGGAGGAGCCATGTTTTGGAGCAAGCCTTGCTCTTACTGGCGTTGCCACTTCTGTTTCCTGATGCCCCCTGAGTGCTTTCTGCTCAGGGCTTGCCCCCGTCAAACCCGCTTGATGAAGGAGGATCTATGAGTTGGGGACCTTTTATCGCGATCGCCATCGCCGTCCTGAATGTCGTCAAGGAGAGCATCGATGACTGACCTCGAATCCAAGGACAAGGGGCTGAGCAAGGTGTGGGTGTTTCTTGGTGGCTGCCTGACAGGTGTCGCAGGTGTATTCGTGGCAGCTATGCTTTCGGAGGAAAGCGATACGGAGATGCCTCGCTCTGAAGATGAACTGTTGGCATTGCCAGAAGGACACCCCTTCGAGGAGTAGTCTATGGTGAGGGGGGGAGCATGCCCCTCCTCACGCTTACAATCTCTGTGTCAAAGCGACACGATGCGCCAAAAAGAAGCTAGCACAAGATACTGATATACATATTTTTTTACTTTTTGGACTCATTTTTTTCACCGTAATGCGACGCATACCCACCGAATCACCGGTGCATTTCGCGGCACAACCCCGGCGCATCGCGGTAAAAGCACCGCGCATGGCCGGGCATTTCAGAAAAAGGAAGGGTGCCCCGTATGCTGAGGCACCCGTTCAAGACGGAATCGCTTGCAAGCAGATCTACGCACAACGGTAGTAGGTGGACTTGCCGCGGCCTTCCCTTATGATGATCTCTCGGTCCGAAAGATTTCGGAGTATGCCACCAAGCTTGTCCGCCTTGAGGCCGGTCCGTGTTTCCAATTCAGACCTGGATCTCTTCTTCTCTTTCAGCGCACTGAACACCTTTTCCTCGTCTGGCGACAGGGAGTCCATGTCGACATCCCGGGTGGGAACAACGGGGGGCTCCACGGCCCTCGGCTCGCTGCTCAACCCTTCAGACATAGGCGATTGCCCGACATCTGCGAGAGAGCCCTCGATATGGCGCCACCCACTACCTACCGGAAGGTGGTAGGTACAGGATTTCCTTTCAAGTTGGGGCGCGGCCTTGCACTTGGCAACGGTCATTCGCACGACCGGACCGTCGGCTTGACAAATCTTCTCCAACTGAGGGCTCTTGTCCTCTAGGCTTGCCAACTGCTCGCGCCCATCCAGGCGGATGACGTTCTGGGACAAACTAGCAAGATCACTAGACCCTTTGAAGCTTGTTCCATCCTTGCCGGAGTGATGCACAATGATGACCGCGATCCCGGCTTGTTCTACTTGTCGAACGAAGTTGAACAGCCCATCGGCGTTACTCTTGGCCGCGCTAGGAGCTAGCGACAACAAGTTGTCGATGACAAGCACATCCGCCTTCGCTTGGCGGAGTAGCTCGATGACCTCTCGCGAGCATCCCCCATCCAGAATGTTCAAGCCGGATTGGGGCACGATACTCAAATTCTGATTCACGAGTACTTGGGCATCCGGGTTGTCTTGAAGGAGTTGGTCACAGCGCGCTTTGAAGTCTTCCTTGCCAACCTCGCCATCAAGGTAGCAGATGCGGCGAGGGGCCATCGCAGGCAGTCCGAATGCGTTAAAACCACCAGCCATAGCCAGGGCCAGTTGGATAGCGACCCAGCTTTTGCCTGCATTGGAGCACCCCCAAATCAGTGTCGTGTACCGAGACGTGATCAGAATATCCAAAGTCAGGACATGCGTGCCACCCGGTTCCTCTCCCTGAATGTCGCCAAGACGAAGAAACGGGATGGTTCCCTTGCTTTCCCGAACCTCCTCCGTGGGAACGGACACAAGGCCCACGGACGCCATCCACCCCCTATAGTCCGCTGTCGCAATAGACTGGTGGCACACGTCCTGAGCAAGCTTTGAGGGCAATTCAACACGATCAAGGTACACCGCCCTCCCCCACAGCTCCTTTTGCCACGGTCCCTGGGGGCAAGAGTCATCAAGGACCGGCATACCGGGGACAATGATGGGCCACGGGTAGACACCCACGCTCTCTGCGCCTTCCTTTGCGCAACGCTTCGCCCATTCTTCGGCTCCCTTCAACTTCTCGCGAGTGGAGCCGGGGACGATCACGACAGGATGCCCCGCAAGATCTTTATAGTGCAGGGCGTCAAAAGCCTCCGCCCCTCCAAAGCATCCGGAGACAATGACCCCCACGCGTTCAAAGACTTTGGCTTCCCGTGCCATTTTGCGAAAATGCATGGCTACACGCATATCAAGGCAGAGCAGCACGGGAGCTTCCCGATCGTCTGCCATCCTCGTACGAGAATACAGCCAAGCAGAGGCTGGAGTCGCACCGATACGGAGCACAGGACGCCCTTCGAAATCCGTTCGGCCAGCGACCAGAAAGAACTCCTTGCTCCCGTGCCGATAGCAACACACAGCCTGCTCAATGGCTCCCGCGAAGTCATGGATGTAGTCCAGGTCGGCAAGCGTGTAGGGAGAGTCTTTTACGAAGAGCTGCTTCGGAATATTCTTCGCAACGCTACTGATGCGCGGCGACAGGGGAGGCCGTGCATTGGCCCCAACCGGAAACGTCCGAAAGCAGTACTCCGGTTTCAAACCGAGCAGCTCTCCCACGACTAGAGTCGCCTGAAGAGGACTTCGATTCAGGCTTGAAGACGCCAGGGAGATTAAGGACTCTTCCCTCTTGTCAGTCTTGGAGACCCGGCTGCTAGCGACGGCAATGCCCAAATCCATCAATACCTGCTGGCGCCCTCCGGCATCGAGCATTGAGCATTCCCACTCGACCAGCGAGCGAAATACGTCTGTATAGAAAGTCGCCATGAATGCGGACGGAAGATTTGACTTGTCAATCTTGTCCACTATCTGCTCCACCTGCGTGGATCTTCTCGGGGCTCCTTGAGATAGCTCCGCAGGATACAGGCTACATGCACGAAGAGACGCTCCTGCGGGTCGACCTCTCTCCCATGAGGCGCTCCGTTTCATCCTAACCTGCGCATCTGGCTGGGGGAACGAAGTGGTTCTTGTCGGAGTGATGTCAATGACAGCAGGCTCACCAAGCAAAGATTCCTTCCTGAGCGTGCAGGAACTGGTTACCGGTTGCCCGGTTGTGCTAGCAAGTTCTATCATTTCTGCAATGGGCTGCTTTTTCATACGAACTCCTTTGCATAGGCTGGAGTGGTGTCCCCCAGCCTATGACATCTATCGCTTTGGGATAATTGTGACGTCCAAACGTGTCAGCGAAATATGGACCTCTTCGACCTTCGCAAGAGACTCTGGCGATGTCTCGACGACTTCCTTGATGCGCGCTGCAAGGGCATTGAGATCGTCCGGCGGGAATATGGGATCGCAAACATCTTTTTTCTGATGCACAACTACCTCTCATGCGTTAGAGATTAAGTAGATTCATCCACCGCGTTTGCTACCAACGCGAGGCCTTGAACTACGAAAAGTCGATTCTGTTCGCCTGCATGAAGCTGGCAATGTCTGTTATCGAGTAGCGAACCGCTCGACCAACCTTGGTGTAGGGGAGTCCCTTTCTTCGCAAGCGATGACCGCGGAGAGTGTGGACGCTCAAGCCAGTCAGCTGAGCTGCGGTTTTTTCTGATACCCACTGGAGGTCTGAGGTCTCTGTGCGTTTAATGCTACCTGCGTTCATAACAATCCTCCTGAAGAGAAAACGTTTTTCTTAAGTGCGCTATCTCGCGCAGCCAACAGGTCAGTAGAAACCAAAAATCTCAAATCTTGTCATGGACACCAAAATTCCAAGTTTGGGGACCATCGATTTATTGGCAGTCGTAGCCCACGGGAGATGCTCTAAAAAGTAGAAGGCCTCCCAAGTTTGGGAGGCCTTCTACGCTGCATACGGAGCAGGTGTTCTTATGCTTTTGCTACTGCGAGAGTTGAATTAACTAGCTCAAGGTTGGAAATAGGGTTGGAAATGCAAAAAGGCTCTTACGAGTTTTCTTCGTAAGAGCCTTTATTTACTGGTTGCGGGGGCAGGATTTGAACCTACGACCTTCGGGTTATGAGCCCGACGAGCTACCGAGCTGCTCCACCCCGCGACACGATGTGGGGATTGCCTCCCCCAGCGAAGAAGGTGTGTATACGCGGGGGCGGCCGGACTGTCAACCGCGCATTTACATCGCCGGGCAAATTCCTTATGTAGTGCGGGCCATGCAGAACAAGAACATCACCTCCCTTTCCGTCGTGCTGCCCGTGTACAATGAACAGGACAACCTGCCCGCCCTGTTCGAGGAAATCCGCCGCTCCATCGCCAACATCGGCAAGGAGTGGGAAGTGCTGTTCGTGGACGACGGCAGCAAGGACCGCAGCCTTGAGGTCATCAAGGCCCTTGCGGCGGAGCACCCCCAGGTGCGCTATCTGTCGTTCCGCAAGAACTGCGGGCAGTCCGCCGCCTTTGCCGCCGGGTTCCAGGCCGCGCGCCACGAGGTCATCGTGACCATGGACGCCGACCTGCAGAACGACCCCGCCGACATCCCCGCCATGCTCATCGAGTTCGAACGCGGCTACGACATGGTCATCGGCTGGCGCGCCAAGCGCAAGGACACCTTTGCCAAGCGCATCGCCTCCAAATGGGCCAATGCCATCCGCAACCGCCTGACGGGCGAGACGGTGAAGGACACCGGCTGCTCTCTGAAGGTGCTGCGCACCCCCATGGCCCGGCGCATCCCCATGTTCACCGGCATGCACCGCTTTCTGCCCACGCTGATGAAGATGCAGGGCGCCACCGTGGCCGAACTGAAGGTGAACCACCGACCGCGCCTGCACGGTGTGTCCAAGTACGGGGCCTTCAGCCGCGCCAAGACCGCCGCCTTCGACCTGCTGGCCGTGGCGTGGATGAAGCGCCGCTACATCAACTACGACATCGCCGAGCACAACTGATTTCAGGGCGGGGCACACCACCACCCTGCTCCGGGCCGGACCTCCCCTCATCACCTGCACGGGCTTGCGGAAATGGACACGCTGGAATGGATGCTCTGGCCCGCCCGCTGGGCCATCCTGGCAGTGGGCCTGCTGACGCAGGTCGCCGCGCTGTTCTGGACGGTCCGCCGTGGACGGCATCCGGTTTTTGCTGCCTCCGCATCTGCCCCACAAGCACCGTCCGAAGCCACCCGCACAACTCTCTCCTTCGATGCGGGCGGTGCCGCCCCTCCGGATACGCCCCCGCCTCCCGGTGCCGCACACCGCTCCCCCTGTGAAACGACAGCCGCGCCAGCGCCCCACATCGCCGCTACCCCACGCGGCCCGAGCCTCCTGCGCATCGCCACGCTGACCGGCGGTGGCCTCGTGGCCGTCTTCGCCCTGCTGGAACGCGACATGCTGTTGCTGGCCGGGCAGACGCTGGTGCTGCCGCTGTTCTGGACGCGCCTTCGCTGACACTCCCGGCACCTTGACGTCGCTGCCCGTTGCCGCTACTGCGCACATGCGGCGTGCGCCCGACCGGCACACGGTCCGCCTGCACAGCGGCGGGCTCCGCGCG
>NZ_VSMK01000001.1 GCF_011682075.1 Nitratidesulfovibrio liaohensis | reverse complement strand
GTTTGGCCGCGTTGAGCAGCGCGGCGGCGCGCGAGATGCCCGCCGGGTCGGGCGCGGGGGGCGGCGCGGGCTGGCCCGGCTGCGGCGGATTGTCGAACACGGCCTGATCCACCGGGGCCATCTGGACGTTCTTGGGAATGTCCACCAGCACCGGACCGGGACGACCCGACGCGGCGATGCGGAAGGCGGCGGGAATAACCTCGGCCAGTTCCTCCACCGAGCGCACCAGAAAGTTGTGCTTGGTCACGGGAATGGACATGCCGTAGATGTCCACCTCCTGAAAGGCATCCGAACCGACAAGGCTCAGCGGCACCTGCCCGGTGATGCACACCACGGGCACGGAATCGAGCTTGGCATCGGCTATGGCCGTAAGGGTGTTGGTGGCACCGGGGCCGGAGGTGGCGAAGAACACGGCGGGCCGCCCGGTGACGCGGGCCATGCCCTGGGCCATGAAGCCCGCGCCCTGCTCGTGCCGGGCCAGCACGTGGCGGATGGAACCGGCACGGCCAAGAGCGTCGTACAGGGGCAGGTTGGCCCCGCCGGGAATGCCCGCGATGACGTCGATGCCCTGCCGCTCCAGCAGGCGGATGACCAGGTCCGCGCCGTTGGGCTGGCGCTTTCGGGGGGTTGGCGCGGCGCCGGATGCGGTGCCGGGTGCGGTACGGGACGGGGTGTGGGCTGGCATGTGCGCTCCTTCTGGTATCCGGGCGGAGCCGGGAGAGGGTGCGCCATTTCCGTCGCGTCGCGGAAAAACGACAACCCCCGCCGGCTCGCGCCGACGGGGGTTGGACTGTTCTCTGCTGCTGAGACCTGCCCCGGCTACGGCGCGACGCGACGTACTACGCGTACGACGACCGCTACGAATACCGGGGCCAGTAGGCCGGTGGCGTTCGGGAGTGCGGTGGCTGCGGTGCGACGCATGGGGCTATCGTCCTTGCGTTGGAGATGCGAAGAAAACCTAGAAGACCATGGGTACCGAACTGTATGCCGCAGTCGGCACAACAGGTCAAGCGGACAAATATAGATTGACTACACGACCAGGATATGGCGAAGCAGCCTCCATGCGCGTGCATGGCCCTGCCGGCGCGCGGCAACAACGGGTATCGCCGCCCCACGCCACAAGCCCGCCCCTTGCCACCACGCACGGTTCCCGCCCGCACGGCTTGACGCCGGTGACGAAACAGGCTAGTCAACCGTCCGCCGCACGCGACGGGGGGTTCGTGCCCGCGCGGCCGTGCGGCACTAGCCACGCAAAGTTCCGCCCTTGTAGCTCAGTCGGTAGAGTGCGTCCTTGGTAAGGACGAGGTCAGCAGTTCAATCCTGCTCAAGGGCTCCATTTCGGGCCGTCGGGAAACCGGCGGCCCGGCTTCGTTTCGGCCCCATTCCGCACCCTGTCTGCGCATCCTCCCGCTCCCGCCCCCGCTCCCGCCCCGGACCAGCGCGCGTCATCCGCACCGCTTCCTGCCTCAATCAACCGCCACGGGCTGTTAGCCTTCGGGTATGATAACCTGCACCCGCCGTGCCTTCGATGCAGGCCGCACCATTGCCCGCACGGGCCACACGTCATACCATGTACCTATACGGTGGTCCTCGCGCGTCCCCATCCTCTCCACTTTCCCCCGGCCCGCTCCCCCCCCCATCCGGGCCGCAACGCCTGCCGACCCGCACCTTTCCCTCCTCCGCCAGCCGTCACCGCCCCGGCATTAGAGCCAGCAGCACGGACAAGATCGGCACGCCGCCACGCGCGCAAGAGCGCCGCATTTCGCGGCCCTGGGCCCAACCACGGAGGGAGACGTCATGAAAGATCCCATCGATGACCGCAGGGAACATTACCGCATCAATCTGGCTGCCGACGAATACGACTACCCGTGCCGCATCCGCTACGGCGAGCACGAGTACAAGGCGCGGCTGCTGGACGTGAGCACCGGGGGCGCGCGCCTGCTGGTGTACGGCGGCGGCGCGGACCTGGGTGGCGCGGGCAGGGGCATGTACCTGCATGCCACCATGAACGAGCCGGGACACCTGCAAAACATTCCCTACCACACCCGCTGGTACCGGGGGAACGAAATGGGCGTGGAGTTCGAACCGCCCCTGAACGCGGATCGCGAGGAACTGCGGCGTTCCATGGCCAACTGCCGCTGAGGGTGTACCGGCAACGCCACCCCCGGCGGCCACGCGGCGAAAGAGCGCGACGGCGGCCCTCCTGCCGGAGCGCGCACGCACATCACGGAGCCGCCACGCGCAACGGCCCTGCCGCTCCCCCTGGGAACGGCAGGGCCGTAAATCCTTGACGTGGCCTTGGCCGTGGCCTGTACAGATATCTCCACAGACAGGCCGTCACGCCCGGAAACGGGGTGGGCGCCCCGTCCGCTGACGGGCTTTGCCCGACAGCGCGAAGCCGCCGGGGCTACAACCCCCACTTCTCCACGGTTACCGGGGTATAGGCACGCATGGCGGACACCAGTTGGGCCGGGTCCGCGTGGGCCATGACCATGGCCTTGTGCCCCTGGGGCAGAAAGCGCTCCTCGATCATATGGTCGATCATGCCGAAGAAAGGCCCGTAAAAGCCGCCCACGTCCAGCAGGCCGATGGGCCGCGCGGGCGGATAGAGCTGCCCTTCCACCCATATCTCGAACAGTTCCTCAAGCGTGCCGATGCCGCCGGGCATGGCCACGAAGCCCTCGGCCAGCTGGGCCATGCGGGCCTTGCGGTTGCGCATGTCGGGTACCACGTCGTGGCTGGTCAGCCCTTCATGCAGTTGCCCGCGCTCTACCAGCTTTTCCGTGATCACGCCGTGCACCTCGCCCCCGGCGCGCAGGGCCGCGTCGGCCACCACGCCCATGAGGCCCTTGGTGGTGCCGCCGTAAACCAGGCGGATGGACTGTGCCGCCAACGTCTGCCCAAGGGCCACGGCGGCCTTCAGATAACCGTCGCCCCTACCGAAATTTGAGCCGCAATACACTGCTATGCTGCGCATGGCGAATGCCCTCGTTTGTGGCGTTGTCGCGGCGATGCCGTGATGATCGATGCAGTGACGTTCCCGCCAGGCGGCGCACCCGCGCCCGCCCACAAGGGCGGTTACCTACTCTTCTGCGCCGCCGGGTGCAAGGGCAGAGCGGACTGTTGCGCAGGAACGCTTTCCTCCCACTCAACGCAGCAGGGGGTACGATCCGCCTGAAAGCGGGGCCGCGCCAGCACCCGAAAGCAACACGGGACCGGATGTGACATCCGGCCCCGCACATGTTCTTCGTGCCAAGGCAGAAACAAGCGTGATCCCACGCGCTGGCGCGACGGGATTTTCGTTCTTCGGCTATGCTGAAGGCTCAAAGCTGCAAACCAGGATTTTTTTCCGCTGGCAAGGAAAACGAGGCCGCCATGAGGGAATATACTCTTGGGTATTTGACCGAAATGGCGGCCGAAGTTTGACGCGGCCAGCGGGGAAAAGGGCGGTTTGCAGTCAGCCCCCTAGCCGCAGCAGCTGCTGGAACTCCCGCACCCGCTGCAACCACCGCCACCGCCGCCAAGCTGCACCTCGGAGGTCACGGCAAAGCCCATGGAGCCAAGATCGATGTTGATGTCGCCGGACTGTTCCAGCAGCGCGCCGTTGACGCAGAAGGTGTAGCCGCCGGGCTCGAACACCTTGTCTTCTTCGCCGGGCTCGTCCAGGGCCAGGGCCAGGCGGGGGCCGCTGCAGCCGCCAGGGGCCAGGTAGACACGAATGGGGCTGCGCTCCTTGTCGGAGAAATAGGCATCAAGTTCCGTGCGGGCACGGTCGGTAAGCGTGATCATAAATTCCACTAACTCCTTGGTGTTGCTATAGATAAAAACGATACCATTAATTATAGACATCAATTTTCACGCTGGCAAGACGCGCCACCGGGACCGGGCCGGGCGGGAACGATTTTGGCGCGCAAGAACCAGCAAATACGAGTAATGCTATTGCCTGCCCCGCCGCGCTGCGCTACGAATCCGGAAAATGTACCCTCACTCGGCCCCGCTCGGCGCGCTGGCCGGGCATCCGGGTCAACGACATCGCGGGCAACCGCCCCACGGAGCAGCGATGGACTCCCCCGCCGTCAACTTCACCATCCCCACGTTCAATCGCCTGGAACTGACGAAGCGCTGCATCTTTTCCCTGAAACGGCATGTGCACGTTCCGTCACGGCTCACGGTGGTGGACAACTGCTCCACGGACGGCACGCGCGAATTCCTGATGAAGCTGCACGAACATGGCGTCATCGACCATCTGTACCTGCTGCGCAAGAACATGGGGGTATCCTGCGCGTCCAACTTCGGGTTCGATGTGTGCCCGACGCCGCTGTACATGAAGCTGGACAACGACATCGAGGTGACCGATCCCCGGTGGATTCTCGACATCCTCGACCTGTGGTCGGCGGATCCGGAGGTGGCCTTTCTGGGCCCACGGCTGGGCACCCCGCAAGCGGCGCTGTACGAGGTCACCCTGCACAGCGGGCGGACGGTCACCGCCACCCGGCGCAGCCTGACCGGTTCGGCCACGGCCATCTCGCGCGACGTGTTCAACGTCCTCGGCTACTGGAACGAGGATTACGGGCTGTACGGCGAAGAAGACGCCGACTACTCGCACCGGGCCAAGCTGGCCCGCTTCCTGCTGGTCTGCTACCCCTCGGACGGCCGGATACTGGACCTCGGCACGCCGCCCTGCAGCCCGGCAGACTACAACAGCTACAAACGCGCCCAGCGCCGCAAGAACCTCGTGCCGCGCACGGGCATCAACAAGTTTGCGCTGTACTGTTACCTGTACGAACACGGCATTCTGGAACTGTACTGCCCCCGCCGGTACCTGCCCGCCATCCACGGTTACGACGTGGAATTTTCCATCAATCCCGATTTCATGCTGCGCAAGAAGGTGGTCACCGCCTGCGCGCGAGCCATCGACGCCCTGCCCGATGCCATGTTCGCCAGCGCCTTGGGCAGCGGCGACTTTGTAGCGTCACTGACGGCCACGGCGGCGGAAGTGCGCCAACGCCACCTGCCTCTGGCCGCAGGCCAGGCCTAATTCCCAGACACGGGCCAGACTGACAGGGCTTGGCCTGTCCCCCTGGCCTGCCGCAACTGGCTGCAACTTCCCCTATTCCACCGCCCCCCGGCGCTCCGCCGCCACCTCGGCATGGCGGAAGCAGCTGGTCAGGTGATCGTTGACCAGCCCCGTGGCCTGCAAATGGGCGTAGATGACCGTGGACCCCACGAACTTGAAGCCCAGTCGCTTCAGCTCCTTCGACACCGTGTCCGACAGCGGCGTTGTGGCGGGCACCTGCGCCAGTTCGCGCCACTGGTTGCACACCGGGCGGCCATCCACAAAGTTCCAGATGAACGCATCGAAGCTGCCGTGGCGGGCCTGCACGTCCAGAAACAGCCGGGCGTTGTGCACGGCGGCCTCCACCTTCAGGCGGTTGCGCACGATGGCGGCATCGCCCAGCAGTCGTTCCACGTCGGCCTGGGTGTACCGGGCCACCACGGCGGGGTCGAAATCGGCGAACAGGCGGCGGTAGCCTTCGCGCTTGCGCAGGATGGTCAGCCACGAAAGACCGGCCTGCGCCGCCTCCAGCACCAGGAATTCGAAGTGGATGCGGTCGTCGCGCACGGGCACGCCCCACTCGGTGTCGTGGTAGGCGATCTCCTCGGGCGCGCGCGCCCACGGGCAGCGGGTAACCCCGGCTTGTACTTCCGGCACGGTCCCGCTCATCGGGTCATCTCCAGCATCAGCTCCAGGTAGGTCGGGTTGCCGTGGGTCAGCACGTACTGCGGCGCCGGGGTGCGGAACCATACCCGGCCCGGCCCGCCGCCCGTGGCCGGCTCGAACAGGGTGGCCTCGACCACGTAGTTGCGGCGTTGGTCGATGCGCGAGGCGTCGAAGTCGATGCGGTACGGCGCGGGCACCCGCACCGGCGCGGGCAGTTCCACGCGGGCCAGTTCCACCCCTTCCCCGCCATCGGTCACGTCCAGCAGGCGCACCTCGCCCTGCACCGAAAGCGGCAGCAGGATGCGCTGGCGAAAGGTTACCGTGCCCGTCACCATGGCCAGCGCGCCGGGCCGGTACAGTTGCAGCTTCTGGCTGCACCCGGCCAGCAGCGCCGCCAGCACCAGCAGCGCCACCAGCGCCGAAAACCTGCGTGCGGCGGACCGATTGCGCCGGATCATGGTCTTGCCGTCGTCGTTCATGCATCCTCCCCGATGGCTGTTGAATGTTCCATTCCACCACTCCCCTGCCATACCCGCGCGGCCAAGGCCAGCATTGTGCGTTGTACCGGCCCCTTTCCCATTGACTTTGGCACGCCGAATCCTTACTGCTGCATCCGTCGCGAATCCCATCCACTCCGTTCCGCCGGGCACCCCCGGGCGGCAGCACGCGGCCACACCCCGCCCGGCATCGCCGGTCACCCCCCCCATGCATACCCCCGCACCGCTTCGCCTTTTTCCCGCCCCCGGCCTGCCGGGCCGTTCCCATACGCACGCCGCACCGCCGGGCCGTTTCACCACGCACATCGCGCCGCCGGGTCACATCCCCGGCTAACCGCCTGTTCCACATATTTCCGGGCATCTTGCCCGCCCCCGCGAATACGCCTAGAATGCGCGGCGCGGTGTACCTTCCGCTCAACCCCCAGGAGACCACCATGTATCGCAATACCAAGAACGTTCCCTTCTACATCCTCGGCAAGGGTTCCTTCGCCCAACTGGGCGATCTTGTGGACGCGCGCCGCGCCGCCGTGGCCGGTCCCGCCGTGTTCTTCGTGGACCACTTCTTCCGGGGGCACGAACTGGAAGGCCGCCTGCCCAAGAAGGACGGCGACCTTGTGCTGTTCGTGGACACCACCAACGAACCCACCACCGAGCAGATCGACGACTTTGCCGCCGCCGTGCGCGCCCATGACAACCGCCTGCCCTGCACCGTCGTGGCCATTGGCGGCGGCGCCACCCTGGACGTGGGCAAGGCCGTGGCCAACATGCTCACCAACCCCGGCCAGGCCGCGGACTACCAGGGCTGGGATCTCGTCAAGAACCCCGCCCCGCACAAGATCGGCGTGCCCACCCTGTCCGGCACCGGCGCAGAATGCTCGCGCACCTGCGTGCTGCTGAACGCCAAGCGCGGCATCAAGCTGGGCATGAACAGCGACATCACCATGTACGACCAGCTGCTGCTGGACCCGGAACTGACCCGCACCGTGCCGCGCGACCAGTACTTCTACACCGGCATGGACACCTACATGCACTGCATCGAATCGCTGCGGGGCAGCTACCGCAACGTCATCGTCGATGCCCTGGCCCAGAAGGCCGTGGACATGTGCGAGGAAATCTTTCTCTCCGACGACATGATGGCCGAGGAAAACCTGGAAAAGATGATGATCGCCTCGTACCTCGGCGGCATGAGCGCCGGTAACGTGGGCGTCATCCACCCCATTTCCGCCGGTCTCTCCGTGGTGCTGCACACCCACCACGGCATCGCCAACTGCTACGCCCTCAGCGTGCTGGGCGAATTCTACCCCGAAGACTACCCCAAGTACGCCCGGATGATCGAACGCCAGGGCGTCAACCTGCCCAAGGGCCTGTGCGCCAACCTTTCCGATGACCAGATGAAGGCCCTGGTGGCCTCGTCCGTGGTGCACGAAAAGCCGCTCACCAACGCCCTCGGCCCCGACTTCCGCAAGATCCTCACCGACGAGAAGGTCATCTCGCTGTTCAAGGCCATGTAGGGCCGCCTTTCCGGATTCTGAAAGAAAAGCATAACCGGGGGAAGGGACCCTTTGGCGCTCTGCGGTCCTCATCCGTAATGCTCGAAGACTCGCATAACGGCTGAGGCAAAGGGGTCTCCTTCCCCCGGCCCCCCATCCCCCCAAACTTTCTAATTGGGGTAGATGGGCGAATGGGGACAAGCCGCCCCGAAAATGGCGTACACCACGCGCGAGGCGATGCGGCACCCACCACGCCCACCCGTCTCCTGATCGATATCCGTTCCGGATCGCACGCAGTGCGAGCCGGAACGGCATAAGGGGTCAAGGGACGGTAGCCGTTATGTGAGCGCGTAGCGCGAACATTACGGATAGCGATCGCAAGGCGTCACGGACCCCTTGCGGGGCGTGGGGCGGAGCCCCACACACTCTTGATGCTGCGTTGCAGGAGCATGGACAGATGGATATCAAGGTGAATTTCAGCGGCCGCGCCCTCTACTATACGGAGGACGAGATTGCCGTGGTGGCCGAGGCCATGCGCACTGCCGAGACCCTGACCCAGGGCCGGTACATGCAGGAATTCCAGCGCAAGTTCGCGGAGTACCTGGGCGTGGAGCACTGCTTTGCGGTGATGAACGGGGTATCGGCGCTGGAGTTGTCGGCGCAGTTGTGCCGGTTCAAGCCGGGCGACGAGGTGGTCATTCCCTCGCACACGTTCACGGCGTCGGCGTATCCGTTCCTGAAGAAGGGCGCGAAGCCGGTGTGGGCGGACATAGACCTGAAGACCCGCGTGGTGACGGCGGAAAGCATCGAAAAGGTGCTCACCCCGCGCACCAGGGCCATCGTGGTGGTGCATCTGTACGGCTACGTGGCGGACATGCCTGCCATCATGGAACTGGCGCGTTCGCGCGGCATCCTGGTGGTGGAAGACACGGCCCAGTCCATCGGCGCGGACGTGGACGGCAAGATGTCCGGCAGCTTCGGCGACTTCGCCATCTATTCCTTCCACTCGCACAAGAACCTGACCACGCTGGGCGAGGGCGGCATGCTGGTGGTGCAGGACCCGGAACTGGCCAAACTGGTGCCCGCGCTGCGCCACAACGGGCACTGCGGCTTCGACTACGAGCGGCCCGACTACTGGGTGCCTGCCATGGGCAACGTGGACATGCCCATGATCGACGGCGAGATGCTGTGGCCCAACAACTACTGCATCGGCGAGATCGAGTGCGCGCTGGGCATCAAGCAGTTGGAGCGCATCGACCGCATCAACGCGGAAAAGCGCGAGCGCGCCGTGCGCTTCATCGACGCGCTGGCCGACTATCCGGAGCTGGAGTTCCACCGGGTGGACACCACCCGGCACAACTACCACCTGCTGGCCGCGCGCATGACCAACGGCAACCGCGATGCGTTCATCCGCACCATGTTCAACGACAAGGGCGTGAAGTGCGTGGTGCAGTACTACCCGCTGAACCGCTACCCGTTCTATCAGCGCCTGGGCTACGGCGCGGCGGACTGCCCCAACGCCGACACGTTCTTTGACAACATGATCTCCTTCCCCTTCCAGCACTGGCTGACCGGGGCGGAATTCGACTACATGCTCGCCGCCACCAAAGACGTGCTCGACGGGCTGCGCAAGGGTTAGCGGCACCATGACCGCCCCCCGGCGCTGCATCGTCATACCCGCCATCAAGAAGAATGCGGTCATCCCCGACCAGCTGGTAAAACGGCTGGCCGGGGTGACCCTGATCCAGCGCGCCATCGACACGGCCCGGTCCGTGGCCGAGGCGGCGGACATCGTGGTGGTCACCGACAGCCAGGAAATAGCCCTGGTCTGCGAACGCAACGGCGTACGCCACCACTACAACGCCAGCCTGCGCTTCACTTCGCTGGACATCGTGCGCGAACTGCGCGGCGTGCTGGAAGAACTGGCCGCCACCTATCCGTACCTGGTCATCTACCGCGCCAGCTGCCCGCTGCTGACCGGCCACGACATCGACGACGCCTTCGACCGCTTCCGGAGCGAGGGCGCGGACGTGCTGGTGACGGTGAAAAGCATCCGCCAGCGGGTATGGGAAAAGCGCGACGGCAGCCTGGACGCCATCCTGGCGGATGAAGGCCCGGACGACAGGACGGAAGGCGATTCCGACGCAGACGCAGGCAGCACGCCCGGCGGGTCTGGCGGTCACGCCTCCCCCAGCCGCGAAGTCTACGTGGAAAGCAAGGCGCTGGTCATGCTGCGCGCATCCGCCCTGGCCCCCGGCGCCACCCCGCGCGTGATGCCCTATTTCCTCAACGACCGGGCCATCGAGATCAACAGCTACCAGGACTGGTGGCTGTGCGAAAAGCTGCTGGAACGGCGGCACATCGTGTTCGTGGTGGCCGGGTATCCTGCCATCGGCATGGGGCACGTGTTCCGCGCCCTGATGCTGGCCCACGAGATTTCCGACCACAAGATCACCTTCCTGTGCACCCGCGACAGCGAACTGGCGGTGAAGAACATCGCCGCGCGCGACTACCGCACCTACATCCAGCAGACGGACGATCTTGCCTCCGGGCTTGCACCCGGGCTCGCACATGACGTGCTGCGCCTTGCGCCGGACCTGGTGGTCAACGACATCCTGGACACCGACGCGGAGTACATGCTGCGCCTGAAGGCCGCCGGGGTACGCACCGTGAACTTCGAGGACGAAGGCCCCGGCGCTGCCCATGCAGACCTTGTGGTCAACGCCCTGTACGAGGAAAAGCACGAAGACCCGCGCCTGCTCTACGGCCACCGCTATTTCTGCCTGCGCGACGAATTCATCGCCGGCGAACGCAACCCGTTCCGTCCGCAACCGCAGCGGGTGCTGGTCACCTTTGGCGGCACCGACCATTCCGACTTCACCCGGCGTACCCTGGACGTCATAGAGCCGCTGTGCCGCGAGCGGGGCATCGCCATCAGCATCGTGGCCGGGCCGGGCTACGCCCACCGCGAGGCCATGCAGGCGCATGTGGAGGCCCTGAATTCGCCGCTGGTGGAATTCACCCACGCCACCAACGTCATGTCGCGCAAGATGGAAGGGGCGGACATCGCCATCTGTTCCGCCGGGCGCACCGTGTACGAACTGGCGCACATGCGCGTGCCCGCCATCGTCATGGCCCACCACGAGCGCGAGGCTCGGCACACCTTTGCCCGCGCCCGCAACGGCTTCGCCTACCTCGGCGTGATGCATCCCTTCCGCGAAGGGGCGTTGCGCCGGGCCTTCACCCGCATGCTGGACGAAGGCTTTCGCCGCACCCTGCACCAACGCATGCAGCGGCTGGACTTCACCCGCAACAAGGCCGGGGTGGTGGCGCGCATCGGCGCCCTGCTGGCCCCCGCGCAGGGCGGCACCGCGCCG
>NZ_VSMK01000011.1 GCF_011682075.1 Nitratidesulfovibrio liaohensis | reverse complement strand
CCTTGTCGGCGGCGATGGCGGCGATGGTGGGGCCCAGCACGCTTTGATGGTCCAGTCCGATGGGCGTCACGCAGACCACGTCGGCGGCAACGGCGGTGGTGGCGTCGTGCGCGCCGCCAAGGCCCGCCTCCAGCACGGCAAGCTGCACGCCCGCCTCGCGGAAGGCCAGCAGGCCGAGCACGGTGAGGAATTCGAAATAGGTCAGCGCATCGCCGCCCGCCGCCATGACCCGGTTGGCCAGAACCGGCCACTGGTTGGCGGCCAGCATGGCCCCGTCGATGCGGATGCGCTCGCGCGGGGTGACGAAGTGCGGCGAGGTGTACAGGCCGGTGCGCAGGCCGTGCGCCGTGCCGATGGCCGCGAGGAACGTGGACGTGGAACCCTTGCCGTTGGTGCCCACCACCTGGGCCACGATAAAGGGCGGCGCGACGAGGGACAGCGCGTCCAGCACGCGCTCCATGCGGCCGAGGCCAAGGTCCATGTGGAACATGCCCAACCGGTTCAGGTGGGCCTGTACGTCGTCGTAGGTGGCGAAAGGAGATGCAGAAGAAGCGTGTGTCATGGTGAGCGTGCCTGTAGAGGGGGCGAAGCGCGCCCGGCATCCGGACATGCGGAAGGGGCGCATCCCTTTCGGTAGGACGCCGGGCGGGGCGCGTCAAGCGGGGGGGGGAATTGCATGGGGAAGGTGGTGACGGTGCGGGGGCGAAGAGGGGACGGTCGAAGCGGGGCGGAGGCCCCCCTCCGAATGGGCAGGGGCGGGCGCGGGTGCCGAAGCGAATGCCGACGCGGCATGCGCGGCGGGAGCGCGCCAGAAACGCGCAGGCGCATTGTGCTGGGGAGGGGCAGGTGGCAAACGGCGGCCCGATGCCCTGGTGGTACGCTGATGACGCGCTGGTGAGAGGGCGGGTGTACGCTGGGAGGGCGGCGGGTGCGCGCAGGGAGGGCGGCGGAGGTGCGGTGGCAAGAGACAGATAGCGGGCATGGCTGCTTTGCGGTCCGTAGTTCCGACGTGGTCCCGCCCTGCCCCCCGCCCACCACTCGCATCCACCCCGCACAACCCGTTGCTCCACCGTTGCCCACTGTTGCCCTTGACCGGCGGCAGCGGCTCGGCTAGAAAAATCCCCTCTCGTCACGCGCCCGTAGCTCAGGTGGATAGAGCAGGAGCCTTCTAAGCTCTTGGCCGGGGGTTCGAATCCTCCCGGGCGCGCCAGTAAAAACGGCTAGTTGTGCAAATAAGCATAGCTAGCCGTTTTGGCGTTTTGGAATCTCTCCCACTTCTCTCCCACCTTTGGCCGTGACGCCCTGTGATGGCGAGTGAATAGGTTGGGGCCGATGGGCTCGACCGTGTGGGGAGCAGTACTTTCTTGGCGAGTGTTCTGGTGGCGGTTTCTGTCTTGCCCTGAAGGTGCGAGGCCAATTCGCTCGACCATGGCGTCAGGGAAGCTTGCGTGCGTGGCCCGCTCGCGTTGGTGTGACAGGCGAGCATGTAAGGTGCGCTCGCTACCATTTCATGGGTTGCGCTTGGGGTAGGTTGCGATTGGTGTTAAGAAAAAGTATGTTTTGGGGGTGTATGATTCTTTATAGTGACGGGATGTGGATGAGGAATCTGGTGTGTTGGTAATGTTCTATGAATTTAGCGTGAGCATAGACGACACTAGAGTTGCATGTTGTTGACTTCAAAAAATAATCAAGAAGAGGTGGTATGATGGATGATGACTTCTTGTATGATGCTGATATCGATCAGGAAGAAATTGATAAAATTAAAGAAATTCAAGGTGATGCTCTGAAGAATCAAATGAGAAATGATTGTATCCATGCAGATCTTGTCCGTGCAGAGAATATTATTTTTTGGGATTATCATTACTCAGCGCGTGCGTTCATTATGGATATTAGCGAGAAGGCGTGGTTTAAAAAACGATATGATGTGAGCACTATTTTTTTGAGTTCTTTGATGAAGGATCAGAGGGTGCATGATCGCGATTTTGAAAGAGTCGCTCGTGAGCTAGTGATTGCGTATAACGCTTATTATAATAAGAATCCCAAGTTTAGTTATGCACCTATCTCCGGTGAAATGAAGAATTTGTATAGAATTAGTGAGCTTACTAAGGATGAATCAAGGGCGGCGAAGTTCTTTTTGTACGTCGCCTTGAAGTATGGGTACACGTTTACGAGGAAAGTATACCCACACCAGATTCAGAAGCAGATCACAACGGTGGCAAAGGATGGCGGAATAATAGAAATTGACGATATAAAGGAGAAGCAGTTCATAAAATATGACGGGGATAGCTTTGATGATGTGAGATTCAACTATACGGACAAGCGCGGCAGACAATTTTTTGAGAGTGAGTCCAGCGATAGGCTGTATTTGTATATTGATGCTGAAGTGTATGGTCGCTCTAGTGATATAGAAAATATATCTGCATCTATAAGTGCGTGGAAAAAGAAAAAGGCTCTAGATTATTACGTAAGAAGTGAGAAGTCATCGATTCAGGTTGTCATAAGTGGAGATGCAATCCGTAGAATGAAGTTCTCCCGTGAATTGGCACAATATGTGGATAAGCAGGTTTCGGATGCTGTGAATAGTTATTCAGTATGGATGGTAAAAGCTAAGCTTGTGGAGACGCGTGAATTGGCTCGCACTGTGAAGCATATGTATGTGCCGCAGTCTGAGCAGGTGTCAAATGGGGCAAGAGCGATTGGCCTATGGCTTTGGGACTTGATTCATTTCGGCAAGATAAAGCAGGCAGAGGCGATCAGGCGCATTCTTGATGCACATTTCGACCACTGCCGGAAAACTGCGGATGAGAGGGCTTTGCGCCGTGATTATGTGCTCGCAGCCAAATGCATCAAGCAACGCGCGGTACTCAAATACACAAGCTGAGCAGGCAGCGCTCCCTATGGCTAGTCAACGGCGCAGGTCCAGGAATGGGCCTGCGTCTGTTTTTATTGGGGGGAGTCGAGTTGCTCTGGCTGCGCGCGGTTTGGGAATGAGTGTGTCCTTTGGGGGGGGCGGTCGGCTTTGCCGAGGCGATGGGTGGGCGTAATACTCTAAAATGAAGCGTTTTTTTAGAAAAAAAGTCTGACCTATCGCGCGGTGCGGAAAATAGTCACCTCTCTAGGCGCGTCGCAATGGAGCGACCGAAAAACATCCCTTGGAGGGACTATGAAAACCGCAGTTGTTGATCAGTCTAAGGAAGCGCCCGTCGACACGGTCGGTACAGTCATTCTGGCCTTGGAGAAGGCCCTTCCCCCGGTGTTCACCAGAAAGGTCGCCGCAAAGATGTTGGGAGGGATTCTGGCCGTCGGGACCCTCGCCAATCTGGACAGCCAAAAGAAAGGGCCGACGAGGCTTCGCCTGAAAGGGCGAGTTGCCTACGAACGTGACGCCTTTTTGGCTTGGTTGAGCGCTTACCTTCAAAAGGCCGCGTGCTAGGAGGGGGATATGGATACGCCTTTTACTTTCCCCCCGCATGTAGGTGGTGTGAGCGCAAAGAAGAGGAACTTTGACGAGTGGGTAGACACGACTGCTAGTTGCCGCATCAGCGAGGCAGTCCGTGCGGCTTTTGGGGTTTCGCTAGGCATGAGTTGGGTAGCATGCCTGGCAGCAATCAATTCTGCCCTGCGCGGGAAGGTTTCGGTCAAGGTCAATAATGATTGGATTGAGCCTGCCAACGCCTTTGTCGTGCTATGCGCCGAGTCGGGTGCCGGGAAATCGCCGATAAATGCGTTTTACAAGGCGCCGCTGCTCGCCTTTCAGAAAAAATGGAACGACACCCATAGGGCGCGGTTTTGCCTTGAGCGGAGCCGTCAAGTTCAACTCAAGAAGCGCTTGGCGGCATTGGAGCGGAAAGTCGCCAAGACTGAGGACGACGCCAAGGTTGAGGAGTGGTTGCAGGAGATGGCAGCCCTCCGCGAAGAAATTCTTTGCGTGCCTGGCGGGCATGAATTGGAGATTTTTGTTGATGATTGCACGAACAAGTCATTGATCGAGTGCATGCACCAACAGGGAGGGCGTGTTGCGGTCATGGAGGCTGAGGCGAGCCTTTTCAGGCATATTGTCAATGCCAAGCCCATGAGTCCCATAGTGGACACGCTGCTGAAGGCGTTCTCCGGTGAGCGCATACAATCGAAAAAAAGCGGCGAGAGCTCTACCGTCATTGAGCAGCCGGTCTTGGCGCTTAATGTCATGGTCCAGCCGCCCGTGATTGCCCAGTTGGGGCGGAACAAGGAGATCATGGGCCGTGGCTTGCTCGGGCGCATACTGTTTTATGTAGATGAGCTGCCTGTCGGGGGTCGGGATGCCGGTGGTGTCGTGCTCGAGGCGATCAAGGCCGAGTATACCAGTATCATCCAGGCGATCGTTGAGCGCGTTGAAACGTCAAATGAGCAGATCGTGCTGGAATTGGATGCGGATGCGCTGCTGCTATGGGAGGAATGGCGCGATAAAGTTGAGAGAAGGCTCTGTCTGCGAGGTGGAGAGGTCTCGGTCTGGGACGAGTGGAGAGGGAAGGCTGCCAGGCACCTTCTCCATATCGCCGCGTTTGTGCATATGTTTGAATGCCCAGAAAGTAAGGTGAGCATTGATGCCAATACGATGCGGCTTGCTGTGCAACTGGGCGATTCTTTTTATGAGCATTACGAGAAAATAGTGAGGCTGATCTGCCCGGAGCGTGGTGAAAAAATTGCAGTCAAGGCGCTGAGATCAAGGAGATTGTATGAGGAAGGGCGATTTCAGTCTCGGGACCTGCAGAGGATGTGCGGCGTTCTTAGGCAAGAAGCCAATGCGGCCATCGATTGGTTGTGGCGTAGGGGTGCCGTGAGGGAACTTTTCCCTCCGCGTTTCGGTCAACGAGGTGGCCGTCCATCATCGCCGGAATATGAGATTGTTGATGGTGTATGGAATGATCTTGCTGCACGCCATGGAGCGCTGAGGGTGCCTATGGGCGGTCTACGCTGATGGGGAGGTTTCTTTTGGCACTTCTCCGTGTAGGCGTCTGCGCTTGCTCCTCTCGGGGGATGGCCTTTGGTCATTCCTCGGGAGGGGCGAGTCGCTCCATGGTTCCCGAGTGCCGTAAGTTCAAAGAGCTTGTTGTTGGGACGCTAATTAGACAGGTGGGAGATTGTAAGTCGGCAGCCGCTGCGCCGCTGTCTTTCGAGCGTTGATGATGAGTGTGTTTTTTTGTGCCTATATAATATGAATATTTTTTCCGCCAAAGCATAGCGTAGTGTATAGTGCAAAATGAACACGAGATATATCCAGGGCGGTGAATTTTCGTATGAATTATAATCTAGGTAAATGGTAATACATAATTATTAAAATATAATAAACAACCATGCATGGAGATAATGAAATACATATCTTGAATAACCATATGCTAAATAAACAATAGTCAAGAAACTTCTTAGGCATGGAGGCAATGTAATGGGATATAGAAATAGTAAATGCAATGACATGATCAGCGGCATCATGGATAAGTATCACAGTGCGCTTGAGCAATCACTTGCTGATCACAGCAAGGTCATGCAGGTCAGGCTAGACTTGCACTATCCCGAAAACGGATACGTTACGCCTAGCAGCACGCATATCCAAGACTTGTGCTATAACCTCAAGCGTAGCCTTACGCGCAAAAAGTTTGCCGGGAGCCACAATCCCGATCCCAAACTCATCTGGGTGAGGGAGCAGAACGAAAGCGAACACCCACACTACCATGCCCTGATGCTCGTTAATGGCAATGCCCTGGATAACCCACACTCGATTCTTGAAAAAGCGAGCAACCTTTGGGGCAGGGCCTTGGGCGTCGACCCGACCGGACTCATGCACCGCTGCGATAGGGACAGGAGCGGGAACAGGCAGGAAAATGGTATCGTGATCCGGCGGGGATCACCCGACGAGGCTGACCAACGTGCCAAGTGCGAGCAGCAGGCTTCGTATCTGGCCAAAGCCTACAGCAAGGACATCCGCCCGAAAGGGGCATGGACGTGCGGGGGCACCAGAACCCCAAAGGGTAGGGCAGAATAATGTCCGGAAGCTGACCGTTATCCGGTTTCGGGCTCCTGCATCCAGGCGGGGATGTCTCGCTGGTTGTGCAGCACGCGCCACACGTCGATGTGGCCCGTCCTCTCGACGTAGAATACGAGGTGCGGGTATCGCGCTAGCGGCCAAGCCCGTAGGCCAGGCAGATTGAGCTCGTGGGCGTAGCGTGGGGAACCCGTGGCCGGATGGCGACTGATGTGGGCGTAGGCCTGTTCCAGCGCATCGATGAAGCCGAGCGCAGCAGCCTCGGCAGCTTCGCTTAGGTAGTAGGCAGCGATCTCTTCGACATCCCGGTTGGCCTGCTCACGCGGGATAAGCGGCTTACTCTTCACGCCTTGGTGCGAGGGTTGCCTGCCTTACGCACCCGGTCACGCAGCCCCTCGAAGTAACTGGCATCGGTTGGGGCGGTCGGTGCCGAAGCAGCACCAACCAAGAGCAGGCTCCGCAGTTGCTGCCGATCTTGGTCCTTGCGGATAAGTTCGCGCACGTACTCGCTGCTGGTGCCGTAACCGCGCTGACTGACCTGCTCGTCCACGAAAGACTTCAGGGCGTCGGGGAGGGAGATGTTCATCGTGCTCATAGTGTAAACGTAGATGCTTTGGCAAAATTTGGCAAGGTGCGGGTTGTCAATGCGAAGGCAGGGGCGCACCTTCACCTGAAGAACTGCCTGGCCCTGAACAAGAGCCATCCCTATTCGGAGGGTAAGTGGAGTCACTGTCTACCGTTGAACACCGTTGACGGTAGACAGTGACTCAGAAGGTTCCCGTTAGCACCAGGTCTGGACATAGGGCTGTTGGGGGGGACTCCAGATTACGGTAAAAATGAACTTACCAACCGGGGCAGCACGTTCGCCCCATGAGTTGTCTCAGTCCCAAGGTGGACAGAGGAAACCGTTGAAGGCACAGCGCCGGAGCAAACAGCACTCGACCGCAACTCAGTCTCCGACCCTAAACTGCACCATAACACATTGAAAAACGAGGGATTCGCATAGGAAGCCGAGTCGCGCCCCAAGTTCCAATCAGGGAAGCACTTTTTTCATATCAATTCCCATGCTCCGGACGAGGATGCTGTGTTTGCAGCATAATCGGATACCAACGGCCTCACCACAACCCATAGTCCTGTTTCTCTGCACATCCGGTTCGATTTCGAAAATGGGAATAGCATTGGCCTACCTGCCCGGCAGTTCCGTGCCGCGACTCATGATCTCGATATAGCCCGCGTAGCTGAACAGGCGGTTGCGTTTCCGGGAAGTCAGCTCCTTGACGATGCCGAGTTGCTCCAGGTGACCGAGCGTCTTGTTGACCGTGGCCGGGGTGATGCCGGTCTTCTCCACCAACGAGCCCGAGGTGGCGATGGGATGCTCCATGAGTGCCCGGTGGACCTGCCGGGTGGACGCCGCCGCCCGTCCGAGGCCGCTGATCTTGTCACGGTCCTGGTTCGACAGGTCGAGGAGTTGCTGGGCCGTTTCCACCGCCTGGGTGGCGGTGACGATGACCGCCTCGGCAAAGAAATCGAGCCAGGCTTCCCAATCGCCGGTCATACGCACGTTGTTGAGCAGCTCGTAGTAATACTGGCGGTGCGTCTTGAAATAGAGGCTGAGGTAGAGCATCGGCTCCCGCAACACCTTCTGCTCACACAGGAGCAGCGCGATCAGCAGACGTCCCAAACGGCCATTACCGTCGAGGAACGGATGGATCGTCTCGAACTGCACATGGGCCAGCGCTGCCTTGAGCAATACCGGGGTCGGCTCCGGTTGGTCATGGAGGAAAAGCTCCAGCGTGCTCATGCACTCCAGTACATCTTCGGCCGGAGGCGGAACGAAGGCCGCGTTGCCCGGCCGGGTGCCGCCGATCCAGTTCTGGCTGCGCCGGAACTCGCCCGGGGTCTGGTTGCTACCCCGGCCCTTGGTCAGCAGCACGCTGTGAATCTCTCGGAACAGTCGCAGCGACAGTGGCAGCCCTTCTTCCAGCAGGCGCAGGCCATGGTCGAGGGCCGCGACATAGTTGCTGACCTCCCGCACGTCATCCAGCGGCACGCCGGGTTCCTGATCCAACTCGAACAGCAGCAGGTCGGACAGCGACGATTGCGTCCCCTCGATCATGGAGGAGAGTACCGCTTCCTTGCGGACGTACATGTAGAGGAATAGCGAGGTGTCCGGCAGCAGGGTCGAGACGCTGTCCAGCCTCCCGAGTGCCAGCAGCGCCTGGTCGAACTTGCTGCGCAACTTCGGCGTCCAGTCGATGGGCGGACGCGGCGGCAGCGGCGCGGGCACGAAAGCCTGGGCCTTCTCACCCACCGTCGATATGGTCACGTATCTGCCTTGGAGTTCTCGCTTCATCCTGCCTGCCTCGAACCTAAAATAAGGTACGTCTTTATTTTATTTTCACTGAGCATCCTAAAATAAAGAACCGGGAAGGAAAAATCAAGCGGATTTCCTGAACGGCCACTTCGATTTCCTCAGACGAGCGTTCGACGTTGCGACGCATCTGCTAAAGCAGAAAAAAGTTACAACCACGGCTCCGATTTTTCGGTCGCCGGAAAGCCCCTGGTATCAAAGGTCGTCTCTTGGTGGACCGATGAGACCATCCCCGTGGGATTCGGTACGATCCAGGTCGTGCCGGTCTGGCGGTTTCTGCTGGAGATGGAGCAGCGAAGTTAAAATAACGACTCGTCTTGTTTTAGGTTCGTGACGTTTCCTAAAGCGGTGGTCTTCATCGGTTTGATCTCGTACCCCATAGCCCGGTAGCCGCGCTGACGTTTGTCCCACATGCGGGCCAGTTGCGGCTGATCGGTCTCGGCATAGTCGTAGATGCGCACATCCTGCTTTTCGGCGTGCTCCCTGTGCAGGCGTCCTGCGTATTGCTGCAAGGTTCCTTTCCAGGATATCGGCATGGCCAGCACCAGCGTGTCGAGCGGCGGATGGTCGAAGCCTTCGCCGATCAGGCGGCCGGTGGCAATTAGTACCCTCGGTGCCGACTCATCCAACGCATCCAGTTCCGCGAACACCGCCGTTCTCTGTTTCTTCGACAAGCGGCCATGCAGGACAAAGCAGTGCTCGACCTCATCCCCCAGCGCCTCTTGTAACAGCGGCAGATGATCCGTTCGCTCAGTAAGCACCAGCACCTTTCGCCCTTCTCGGTAGGCGGCCAAAACATCCCCGGCGATGCGCCGGTTGCGCGTCGCATCGTTGGCCAGGATGCGGAACACATCCTGAATCGGCGAATCCGGGGGGATCTCCGGTGCGGGCAGCACCTTCGGCCACACCTCCAGTTGCGCCGGGGCGGTTTCCGGTCTGGCGGCGCTGTGGCGGATCTGCCCGCACTGCATGAAGATGATCGGCTGATGCCCGTCGCGGCGTATCGGAGTGGCGGTCAGGCCCACCACGAACTTCGCCTTGGCCTGTTTGAGAATAGCTTCGAAGGAAAAGGCCGACAGGTGATGGCATTCGTCGATGATGATCTGGCCGTACTGGTCGAGCAGTTCGCCCAAGTCTTCCCGCCGGGACAGTGACTGCATGACGGCGATGTCGATCTTGCCGGACGGTTTTTTCTTGCCGCCGCCGATGACACCCAAGCTTCCTTTCGGAAACTCAAGAAAACCAGTTAACCGCTCCTGCCACTGGCGCAGCAGTTCGGTGCGATGGACCAGCACCAGTGTGCTGACCTTGCGCCGGGCGATCAGGGCGGCTGCGGTAACGGTCTTGCCGAAGGCCGTCGGGGCGCAAAGCACGCCGACCTCGTGTTTGAGCATCTCCCGCACCGCTGCCTTCTGGTCCTTGCGCAAGGTGCCGGTGAACTTGGCCGTCACCTTCCGTCCGGCCAAGCGTTCGTCCTGCGGTTCCGGACGGATGTCGTTCTCCTGCAACAGATCGAGAACCGCATTGAGGCAACCTCGCGGCAGGCCGATATGCTGGGGGTAGTTCTCGGCACAGCCGATGATGCGCGGCTTGTTCCACACCGGCAGACGCATGGCCTGGGCCTTGTAGAATTCCGGATTCTGAAAGGCGGCGAGGCGGATTAAATGGTTGGCCAGCGGCTGCGGCAAATCGGCCTTGGCGATAAAAATCTGGTTGGCCAGCACCATGGTCAACGATTCTGGCAGTGGACCGATAATCCGGGCGGGTACGGGTGATGGTCGCTGCCATGGCTTGCTGTCTTCCTCCTCGGTGACAAAGGCCACATCCAGGGGATGGCGGCCGCCGCTGGCCCGCAGAATGGCGTCTTCCAGGTCCCGCCGGGACATGGGACGGATGGACGCCAGAAAAGCCCACTGGTCTGGATAAGGTTGCAGTTGTTCATCGACGAAGACACTGCGCCCCGATTCCCTCGGCTGTTTCTGCAAGGGCAGCGCAATCAGGTTGCCGAAGCCGCCCTTGGGCATGGTGTCCTGGTTGGGAAACAGGCGGTCGTAGCTGGTCAGAGACAATTGCCGGGTGCGGTCGCAGGTGTGGCTGATCAGTGCAGCACCGAGCTGCCGGGCCTCGCGGGCCGGAACCGTCTCGGCAAAAAAGATCCAGGCATGAGCGCCCTTGCCGGAGCGGGAAATCTCCAGCGCCGCCGGAATGCCAAGCTCCCGACAGGATTGCGTGAAAGCTTGGGCATCATCCCGCCAGTCGGCCTCATCGAAATCGGCCGCGAGAAAATAACAGCTGTCATCACTCAGGAGCGGATAGACGCCGATGGTCTGTTTCCCGGCCAAATGGTCGTAGATCACCTGATCGGTCACGGGCAGCAACTGGCGCTGGTTGCATTCACCGCATTTCACCCGGGGCTTATGGCAGAGACCGGGCTTCCACTCGTTACCGCAGGCTGGTGAATAGCCGGATGTGCCCTTGGCCGACTCCCAGCGCTGGGGATAGACATCTTCTCTCCCACGGAATAGGCGGCGGAACAGGGCGATCTTGTCGTCGGTGGTGAAATGGGCTTGGGCTGGTGCGGATTCTTTTGGGGCGGGGGCGGGTTCAGGGGTGACCGGCTCTTCCCAGGCGATACCGTGCTGGGTCAGCAGATCCTTGAGGCGGGCGTTCTCCTCGCGCAGGCGCCGCAGTTCGTCCTGTTTATTCAGGCTCTTCTCACTCTTCGGCAAATCCATACTCCGCCATCAGAACGTCCATGTCATCACCAACACCCTAGCCCCAATTGTGGCCTTCGCTCCGGACACGTTCAAGCCGTTCGACAAAGTCTTCCTGCTGATCTGGCTCAAGCTCCGTAATCGCCTTCAGCGCCTGATCGAACATGCGCACCAAGGCGTTGAAATAGCCCTCGTCATCCATGCCGCAGTGGCCGAGCAGGTTCATACAGGATTCGCAATAGAACACCGTCAGCTCCGCCAGCCCTTCCGGACGACCGATGGCTTTCTTGTAATCCGAGATTGCCTTCTTTGGCCTTGGTGACCGAGATATCCTGATTGCGCATGACATCCGGGCAAACCCAGCGGTCGCTGGTGGCCTTGTGCGGTTCGAGCACGTCCTCGCCCAGGGCAAAGCGGGCATGGAGAAAAGCCTGATTGTTCTTGCTGGCTGCGTACAGGTCTTGAATCAGACCAAGCAGCGCCGGACGGTCGAGGTCGGCAAGCTGGCGTTTGAGATGGGTCCAAGTCGGCTTTTTCTTACGACCTGTCATTGAAATTGAATGAAACACACTTGGCGCTACACCATCTGGCCGCTGCAATCATCGCATTGAGAAAAGTTGGCGTTATTTACGGATAGGCTCTTAACCTGGATGACTTCGGTGGGGCTGCCGTCCTTTTCGAACACAACATCGTCGAGAGTCTCGATTGCAACAGCAATATCCGGGGCAGACTTTAAACGTTTTAGGGATTCCAACAATGCAAGACGGCACTGGTAGATATACCCGGGCAAAGATGCTGCCGCTGAATATTGTGATCTGTCTTGCATATTAGGCCTCCATAAAGTCATCCAGTCCTGGGTTTAAGCGGATGCCCCTCCCATACCAACAATCTCCATCAGCTTCCCGTAGCTGGTCACCACGTCGTATTTCACGTGTTCGGGATCAATCTTGCGGTTGACCTCCGCGAAGAACTTGCGGGCGCATTCGATTTTGGTTTGTTCTATTGCCCGAAGCTCCATGCTGGACATGGAGCCTTTGGTCTCGGCGACGAAATAGATGTGCTTGACCGAGCCTTCCTTGAAAGAAATAGCCCAGTCCGGGTTGTAGTCGCCGACAGGGGTCGGAATCAGGAAGCCTCGGGGGAGCTTTGCATAAACGACCACCTCGGTGCTGGTATCCAGCTCTTTCACAAACTCACGCTCAACCTTGGAGTCGGTAATCACGTAGTCATAGATGTGGTTCTTCAGCTTCTCACTGGCTTTGGTGAAGTCCTGCTTGCTCTGGCCTGCGGTGAAAATATCGATATCGTGGGTCTCGGCGATGTTGTCGTAGCTCAGCCGCTCGATGATGATCGTGGCCTTTTGCTCATTGATAAGCCGTGAGCTTTCGGCGATGAAATGCTCCGGGTTCTGTTTGAATTGCTTGAAAACCGCAGTCTGAACGCCGCTCAATATCTCGGCGACGGTCTTTCTTGTCAGTTGGGTGTTTTCGGCAATTTTCCCAAGCAGGTCATAGGTGACCATGGAATGGATTGAGGCATTATGGGTTTCGACTGATGTATTGGTCAGCGTGAATCCGTCACCGCTTCTGAGTTGGCCATCGGTGATCTGATCGTTCTGGAGGCCGCTTTGGATGGTGTATTGTAGCGGCGTCACCCGTAGCTCTTTGTCCAAAGCCCGGATGCTGTTTCGAATGAGTTCGCTGGAATCGAACTCGACACGATAGACAGCCTTCTGGTTGATTCGGCTCCAGAGCGCCTTGAACTCTTTTTTCTCGAAGTTGGCGTTCAGCGGATTGGTCTTCGGCTTGCGGTCATCACCCACGTCGGGCAGCTGGGACTCGCTGAAAACGCTGTCGATCAGGCCGAAAATCTGGTCCGCATGAGGGGCAAGCTCGGGCGGAAGCGCCGCCAGGGACCCGTTGGCTTTTGCCTCGTGGTAGGCTTCGGCAACCTGATCCGTGTCATCGGTATAGTCGTTCTTGAGCAGATACTTGTATATCTGCTTGGCCATGACCGGGGTAATTTCCACTGTCCCGGCTTCGGTGGTGATGACCTTCCCGGTGAAGTAGGCCTCGTCCGCCTTGCGGGGGCGTGCAGAGAGGGAGTCGCTGATCTCACGCTGAAGATTCCCGACGAAGTCCTTGTAGCTCTCGCTTGCGACTACGGTCAGGAGATTCACGTCATGGACCGTCGCCGGGTTATCCATACGATCCCCATGCTGGTTGACGCTGATCCGCAACCCCCGGCCAACTTCCTGGCGGCGCGAGATCGTGTTGTCGCTGTGCTTGAGCATGCACATGACGAAGACATTGGGGTTGTCCCAGCCTTCCCGCAGGGCAGAGTGAGAGAAAATGAACCGGACCGGTTCCGCGAAGGAGAGCAGCCGTTCCTTGTCCTTCAGGATGAGATCATAGGCATCAACATCATCAGAAAGCCCGGCTTCCTCTCCACGCGTCTTGAAGCTCGGATCGGTAAGCTTCTTGGTTTTCTTGTCGATGGAGAAGTAACCGTTGTGGGTGCGGCCAACCTGAATTCCCTTCAGATATTCCTGATACACTCCACCATCCAAGGGAAGAAGGCTTAAATATTCGGCTTTGAGCCGCTCGTACTCTTCTTCAAAAATCCGGGCGTACTCTCCCTGTTCATCGGCCTGGCTATAGTCCCGGTATTTGACCACCTCGTCGATGAAGAAAAGGGACAGCACTTTGATGCCTTGGGCAAAAAGAATCTGCTCCTTCTCAAGGTGAGCCCTGATCGCCTCCCGGATCTGAATACGCCGGATAGCCATTTCCGTAATGTCGCCCGTTGCATCACCCGCACTCAGCACATGGCCGTTGGTGAACTCCACCGTGTCCTTGTTGGCGTCTATCTGGGCGATGACAAAGCCGCGATATTGGTCCAGCTCGTTTGATTCAACGAACAGATCCTTGCCTCGCTCCAGGCGTTTGACGATCCGCTTGATCCCGCCCCCCTGGCGCACTTCCATTTCGATTCGGGCAACCGGTGCCTTCTTGGAAATCTCGATGGATTCCAGGTAGAGATAGGCGTTGGTGCCTGCCAGGCCTTTGACGGCAATGCCGCGCACCGCGATCTTCTTCACCAGCTTCTGGTTATAGGCGTCCAGGGCATCGAGGCGGTGGATCTTGTTGTGCGTGGTCCGGTGGGTGGCCGAGTAGCGCAGGATCATCAGCGGCTTGAACTTGGCCAGCGCCTCCAGCGTCTTTTTGCCCTCCATCTTCTGTGGTTCATCCAGAATCAGGATGGGGCGGTTGCTGCTGATCACATCGATAGGCTTGCGCGACTGGAAATCGTCCAGCTCGTCATAGATGCGGCGGTTATCCTTTCCCGTGGCATTGAACGCCTGGATATTGATGACCATGACGTTGATGCCCGCATCGGAAGAGAAGCTTTCCAGATGGGGCAGTTGCTTGGAGTTGTAGGCAAAGAAGCGGATCTTTTTGCCGTAGCTCTCGGTGAAATGCTCGGCGGTGATTTCAAGCGATTTGAGCACGCCCTCACGGATGGCAATGCTGGGCACTACCACGATGAACTTGGTCCAGCCGTAACGCTTGTTCATCTCGAAGAAGGTTTTGACGTAGCAGTAGGTCTTGCCGGTCCCGGTTTCCATCTCAATGTCAAGATTGATCTTGCATCCAGCGCTTGAAACCAGTTTGTCCGACAAGGGCAGATTTTGCCGCCGCTGCACGGCATGGATATTGGTCAATATCTGGGCATCAGTCAGCTGGAAATCTGCGTTCTTGAAGCCGGTCAGCTCAACTTCCATGCCCGGCAAAGTCGGTCCCTGTGCCAGCAGCTTTTTGTTCACGCCCGGGTCGATCCGGTAGGCAATGCCCGAGGTATTCACCTGCCCGGCAAAGCAGTCAACCACGGATTCCACCGCGTTGGTCTGATAGGGCTGGACTTTAAACTTCAGTTTCATGCCAAGCCCCCCCCTATATCGATTTCACTTCAGTGCCCGGAGACATCTGCTTAAAGATCTGCTCCACGTTGATCTTGACGGCGTCGGAGACAAAACCGGTGTCGCGGAACACAACCCGTAGAGGCTCAAACCGGGCCAACTCCTTGACCAGGTTCTCATTCACGCCGGTATCGAAGCAGGCGACAAGATCGTAGGGGGGCTGATTCACGAAGAAGATGGTCTTGCCCTGGATTGTCTCTTTTCGGATGGGCAGTGAAAGATCCACGCCCCAGTCCTGCAATACCTGGAAGAGCAGGTCTTCGGGCTTACGGTCCGACTTGATGTTGTCGGTGAAGATTTTCAGCTGGCCTTGCTCGATGGCGTCCGGCGTATAGTAGACGTCGGCCATGTTGGATGAATCGATCTTGAGGACGCGGAAGCCGATGTCCTTGTTCCACCCCTCGTGGCATTCACCTTCCAGAATCTTTTTGCCAGCGCGGCGTATGCGTTCCTTGCTTATTTCGGCGATGGTTTTATAGCCTGCCTTGAAAGCCTCGGACTTTTCGTCGCAAGGTTCAGGGAGTTGAACCATGATGAACTTGCGATTACCACCATCTTCAGCGTTGAGCTGCATAACCGCGTCAGCTGTGGTGGAAGAGCCAGCAAAAAAGTCGAGAACAAGATCTCCTGGATTTGTAGCCAGAATTAACGCTCGTTTAAGCAGTCGTGTTGGTTTTGGATTATTGAAAAGCCCTCCAATTCCAAGAGTCTTTAGTTCGTTATTTGCTTCATGATTATGGCCAACTTCATCATATGGCCATAAGGTGACTGGGGTTACGCCTTCTTTTACATCACAGAGGAAACTCTTCCTGGATGGTGTTTGTGTACCATCAGCGCCAAACCAAATTTCATTGTTCTCATCCATCCTTTTCATTGATTCATCGTTAAAGCGGCGATATGTACCAATGGGCGGTTTCCAAGTGATGCCATTATTAAAGGTGTATTCCGACGTATTGGTGCCACTTTTGGCGTGTAATGGTGTTGCCTTCCATATGCCTTTGGGGTGGTTATCTGGATTTGAGTATGCTGCCAACTGATCTTCATTTCTTGGCAACATATTTAATGTCATGCCTTGCTTATCCTTGCCATAGCAAAGAATGTGGTCGTGGTTATCTGAAAACCACTTGGCATCGTTTGCCCTTGTATACTTTTTCTGCCAAATCAGGTTGGCAATGAAATTCGTTTCACCAAAAATTTGGTCTGCTAACTTTCTTAGGTTCCCAACCTCACCATCATCAATGCTAATGAATATCACCCCGTCATCGGCCAACAAATTTCTGGCCAGCTTTAGCCTGGCATAAATCATGGAAAGCCAGTCCGAGTGAAATCGTCCATTTGACTCGCTGTTTGTTACCAGTCGATTCCCTTCCTCATCCTTCTGGTTCGACCTTTTCAGGAACTCCTCTGCGTTCTCGGCAAAATCATCCTCATAGATGAAATCATTTCCCGTGTTGTAAGGCGGGTCGATGTAGATCATCTTGACCTTGCCGAGGTAGGTCTCCTGGAGCAGCTTCAAGGCCTCCAGGTTATCGCCCTCGATAAACAGGTTCTTCGTGGTGTCGAAATCCACGCTCTCTTCCCGGCAGGGGCGCAGGGTCTTGGCGATGGGCGCGTTGGCGGTGAGCAGGGCTTCCCGCTTGCCTGGCCAGTTGAGGTGGTAGCGCTCCTGCGGGCCTTCCATGATGGACTCGGATAACTCCTGCCGTAACTGGTCGAAATCGACCGCCAGCCTCAGCTTACCGTCTTCGCCCTGGGCCTCGGTCACGCAGGCGGGAAACATCTCGCGGATACGGGCGATGTTTTCCTGGGTCAGGTTCGGGGAGTGCATTTTCATCTTTTCCATCATGTTCGTCCTTTAGGGTGCGACTGCCGTCCCGCTTACAGACAGCGGACGGGTCAGATTTTCAAGTTCTTGTTTCAGGTCACGCAGCTCGGCGTTAATCGCGACCTTGCGGTTGAATTGTTTCTCTTTGCGGAGCCGGGCCTCGCAACGCTCCAGCTCTCGTTGCTTGAGGCGAATGCGCTCCATCCGTTCCACCCGCTCTTGCAGGTCTTCACCCGGCCGTGCCGGGTACGGCATCAGGGGCAGCAGCAAATGGCCGTAAAGTGCCTCGAGGTCGAAAACCATCGGCAGGGGCTTGCGTGGCGTATCGGTGGCTGTCCAATCGCCATCGAAATATTCGCTGATGACCCACTTGCTGGCATCCGCTTCACTCGGCCGCTTAAAGGCGGCGACAGGTTTTACTTTCCCGTCGAACCGGAGCTCAAAAATGATCGGAAAGGGAATGGCCAGGTCAATGCAGCGCAGCACCTCGGGTTTGAGCTCGTCACCCTTGAGAGCGATGCTGAAGATCTGGATTTCAGGCACGGCCTTTGATGCCTTCAGGTTGACTGTCTCCGGGGCAAGCTTGTGTTGCCAGACAATTTGTTCCACCTGCCGGACAAACAGCTGTCTGACGGCAGCGCTGGGGCTTCCGTGCTCGTATATTTTGTTCTTGGGCAGCACGCGTCCAAACTTTGCCGCATCGGGATAGGCAAACAACATACTCATGCCCACCCCCATTTATTAACCGCGAAAATCGCGAACGACGCGAAAGAAAAAGACTTCCTCGTTTTAATTTTTCGCGCTTTTAGCGTGTTTCGCGGTTCCATTATCCTTCCTCCTGCACCACGAGAAAGGCGACGAGCTCGAAATCATCGAGCCCGGCGATGGTGTTCACCAGGGCCGTTGTTCTGCCGCCGGAGAACAGGCTGTCCAGATCCTTTTCTTCCTTGGCGTCGATCATCGAACGAATGGCGGTACTTAGCAGATCGGAACAGGCCTTCATGTTCCGGCCTTCGTCGGTCTGCTGATTGAACAGGCGACAGACGGCCTGAATGGGCTCCGGTTGTCCCTTGCAGCTGGATCGCACCAGGTCGAGCAGTGTTTTGACCTCGGTGTGGTTTGCGATGACCTGTCCGTCGCCGGATATATAGATCAGGTAGTAGGGATGCAGCCGGTTCTGCTGATTAATGTTGACCGCATGGTTACGGTTGCGCAGGGCAAAGATGACGCCGGGATGAAGTCCCATTGCGGGCCGGGCTGGGACAACCGCATGCATGCCATTGGGCACGTTGACAAAATCGCCATTTGTTTTGACATAGTTCAGCAGATCCATCCGGAAGTCATTCAGGCCGAGATCGGTGATGGAAACACCCGTTTTCAGGTCTTCCAGTTCGATCACCTCTTCCTGAAGGCGCCGGAGTTGCTCCTTGCGATACGAGATTTCGCTGCTTTTTGCCGTGAGGACGTTGTCGTCACCGGTGGCCGTTACGTCGGCAATGACCATCCGGTTTTCAACCCGTTCTTTGAGGTTGATGTATTCATCCAGAGAAATGTCGGGCCAATAGTTCACCAGTTGGATGGTCTTGTTGATGGAGCCGATGCGGTCGATCCGGCCGAATCGTTGAATGATGCGAACCGGATTCCAGTGGATGTCATAGTTGACCAGGTAGTCGCAGTCCTGAAGGTTCTGCCCTTCGGAGATACAGTCGGTGCCAATCAGCAGGTCCAATTCAGCGGGTTCATTTGGCAACACCTGAGCCTTCTCCTTGGCGCGAGGAGAAAAAAGCGTCAACAGCGACTGGAAATCATAATTCTTTCTGAGGGATGATTTCGGCGCATCCTTGCCGGTTACTTTTCCGGTGTGCAGCCCCTGTTTTGTCAGTAGGGTATCCGCCAGGTTGGCATAGAGGTAATTCGCCGTATCGGCAAAGGCGGTGAAAACAAGGACTTTTCTATTGCCGTCATTGATAGGGTTTTCAATCTTGCTGAGAATCAGGGCTTTCAGGTGTTGCAGCTTGGCGTCGTCCTCGGGTGTGACTTTTGCCATGGACTCCAGCAAGGCGTTAATGACTTCCAGATCAACCTTCAGATCATGCTCCCACGATGGAAGATCCATGTCGGCAAGGTTTATCTTCACTTTGCCGCCGATCCCGGTGTCATCCGGAACCGGGATATCGTCCTCTTCGGCTTCGAGGTTTGCCAGGCTATCGGTCCAGTCAGAGACACTGCCAGCATCCCCTGCGACCCTGAATGCATTGATTTTGCTCAGGGTGCGGGCGTGGTTGTCGTGCAGGCTTTTCAGGGTAAGACGAAAAGCCTCAACCGAGCTTTCCAGGCGTTTGAGAAGATTGGTCGTCATCAATGCCTGAAGACTACGTTCGCGGTCTGCCTGCTTCAGTTTCCCTTTGCCGCCTTCCACCTGCGTGTCGTACAGGTCTTCATATTTTTTGAGCCGACTGGGCAGGATGTAGCTGATCGGGGCATAAACGGCGAGCTTGAGCAGCGAGAGCTGTTCAAAGATCTCGTTAAAGCTCATGACATCCGTGCGCCCGGTCAGTGGCGAATGGAATGACAGGGGTTTACGACGCTCGGGAAACTGGCCTATGTCACTGGTGTCGTAGAAGGTCTGGATGTGCTTGCGCGAACGAGCAATGGTGACGCTGTCAAGCAATTCAAAGAAGTCAAAATCAAGGGAGTCCAGAATAGCCCGCGCCGTGCGATCCTCCGGTGCCAGTTTTGACCACTGGTTGAAGACCGTCTGGGCATTGCGGAAGATTTCTTCCACTGATCTGCCCGTGCGAAGCTTCTTGCTGAGATTTTCAGAGTCGCCCTCATAAGCCAGCGCGAGCTGGTTGCGAAGATCATTGAAGCGGTTGTTGACGGGGGTAGCGGACAGCATCAGAACCTTGGTTTTAACGCCCTGGCGAACGACCTGATTCATCAATTTCTGATAGCGGGTTTCCCTGTCTTTAACGGCATCGTTGTTGCGGAAATTATGCGATTCATCGATGACGACCAGATCGTAATTGCCCCAGTTAACACGGTTCAGAGGAATGCCGAACGACTCTCCCGAGGTGCGGGACAGGTCGGTGTGGCACAGAACGTCATAATTGAAGCGATCCTTGGAGAAAATGTTTGTTGTCAGGTTGCTGTTGTAATTCAGCCAGTTGTCCGCAAGTTTCTTGGGGCACAGCACTAGCACCGAACGGTTACGCAGTTCGTAATATTTCACAACGGCCAGAGCCGTGAATGTTTTACCAAGCCCCACGCTGTCGGCCAGGATGCAGCCGTTGTAGGTTTCCAGCTTGTTGATAATGCCTATGGCGGCATCACGCTGAAAGTTGAAAAGCTTGTTCCAGACCAGCGTATCCTGATAGCCCGTGCGGTCGTTGGGCAGGACGTCTTCATCGATATCATCAAGAAAATCACTGAAGATATTGTAGAGCATCAGGAAGTAGATGCGCTCTGGGGAATTTTCCTGATAGACCGACTCGATATGATCACAGATTGCGGTGGTTACATCTTCAAGTTTTGTCGGGTCACTCCAGATCTGGTCAAAAAGCTGAAGGTAGGTTGAGGTAAAGGCCGTCTCGTCTACCCGGTTGACGATGTTGGAAACAGCATCACCCTGCTGATATCCCAGATCCACGGCGGTAAAACCATGCAAAGGCATATATGCCGCTTCCAGCGATGGCCCCTGAATGCAGGCAAACTGCTGCATCGGGGATTTGGTTTTGTTGGAGCGGAATCTGGCTTTGCGGCGCATCCATTCGGCGCACTCGCGGGCGATGGCACGTTGGGTGAGCTTATTGCGAAGCTGGATTTCAAATTCGGAGCCGTAGAGGCTGCGTTCCCGGTTGGCCTTTGGGATAAAAAACTCTCGGCGTTCCTTTCTGAGTTTGTCGGTGACTTCGTTGGGGACGAATGTTGGTGCTGTGAAGATGAATTCCAACGACTCAATCTTTGCGAGCTCGGACTTTAAAGCTTCATAGGCATAGATCGAAAAGCACGATGCCGCGATCTTCAATTTGGCCTTGGGGTGGATGGAAGCCTTCAGATCGTCGCCCAGCAAAGAATTGATGTTGTCGATGATCTTCATTCGTCAGAACCCTTCTTGTTGCGGTCCGCCGCGCCGCCAGCCTTCACCCACTCGTCAACCTCGTCTTTCTTGAACTTCCAAAGACGGCCCATGCGATGGGCGGGCATCGCATGCTTGTCGATCCAGCGGTAAACGGTGTCACTGCTGACACCGAGGTACTTGCCTATCTCGTCTACTGATAACCAGCGGTCTTCCATCTCGGCCATTTCTCTAGCTCCTCATGGGCGATTGTTTTCTTGCCACGCCAGAGGCGGTAACGGGGGTGCTGGGCGCAGCCTCCCCAACTTAAAATATCGTCTAATATATTTAGGCAAGGGCCGATTGTCAAACGCTTTCGTCCGGATAAGGCCGCAAACGTCGGCTCGCGGACGTAACCACTGGCCGCTGGCGACTCTCTCCGCGTATGGAGGGCATGGCATCCAGTAGGTCCAGGCTGGAATCGAGGTGCGCCCGCACAGCACCGCCACCATCACCCGCTGGTACATGCTATGTCCGCCGGGCCGGAAACCTTCCAGCCGGTCGATGGGCGGCAGGTCGCGCAGCGGATCGGTGATCACCAATTCACCATGGATCAGATCCCAGTCGCCGGTCGGTCGGCCGATGTTCGCGCCGCCATAGAGGCTGCTGGCGGCTCCGCGAGCCCGGTGGACTTCGCGGCACTGAAGGACCACCCCGGTGCGTGGGGAATGATGACCGCGTTCAAGAATGCGGAAGACTACCGGCAGCCTGCGGAAATCCTCATGGCCGAGGCCCCCAGGAACAGGCCGTTCCATATCTTCGCCAGCCATTACGACCTCGGGGCCACGCGCGGATTCACGCGGGCGCGGGTGAATGGTCTGCACGACGCGCTGGCCGCGCACGGGTGCGATTATGAGGCGGTGGCGCAATTCGACAGCGTGGTGCTGTACACGGCCCAATGCCCGCAATGACCCGGCGAAGGGGGGTGGTGGAGCGGCGGGTCATCCCGCCGCTCTCGTCTCTTCCTTGGGCAACCGCGCCGTCACCGCAGCTTCCAGCAGTCTGCTTCCTTCCGCGACAGTTCCGGCAGGGGGCTTCGCACGCGCAAGCCAGTCCCTGCTTTTGCTTCCTTCAACAACCCTGTTCCAGATTCCAGAAATGCGCAGGGGACATGGTTTGGGGGCGATCCAGATCGAGCTTCAGAAAGTGCTTGTCCCCACTGACGATAACATCCACATCGGCCATGATGGCCGCATTCAGGATGGGTTGGTCTTTGGGGTCCTGAATGAGTTTGCCGGGTACCTGGGGAGCGATGACCATCTCGTACGACAATTGCGCCAGAAGCACGTCAATATCACCAAGCAAGTCCGGTCGCTTGCGTGCGACCACATCACGGAGTTCCGCAACAATATGATCGCACAGTACAAGGTCATGGCAACTGGCGATATGCAACAAGACCTTCGCGGGGAGGGAAGCGGGAAAAAGCAGCGCGGAAATGAGAATGTTCGTCTCTGCCCTCACCCTCATGATTGCCGTTCCGCCCCGTAGCGCACCTCATCGACCAGGCCCTGCGCGTCTTCATCATTTGCGACGCCGAAATCCCCGGCCGCTCTCGCAAAGGCGCCCTGTGCCCGAACTATGGCCGTGGCCGAGGCGTTGTTGATGATGATTTCCCCGTCACGCTCGATGAACAGCAACTTGTCACCCTCCTTGAGTCGCAGTTTCCTCCGGATATCGACCGGAACCGTCACCTGCCCATTGGCTGATACTTTTGCCAGGTTCATATGGCCTCCTCAAAAATTCTTGAGATTCTTTATTTCCTTGATAAGCAGGCGATGCCTGTTCGTCAACAGCGGCAGATTTTTGAAACCAGCCCAAGGACAAATGTAATTCATCATTTCCTCAAATATATATTACCTCCTTGAATAGGCAGGCATTTTGCCCCAACTGCCCTGATACCCCCGTGTGTCAGGGCTTTTTCTCATTCCAAGGAGTCCCCATGAACCCTCCCGAGTACACCTCCCCTGAGGTCACCGACCTCGCCAAGGCCCTCATTGCCGTTCAGCATACCCTGCAACCGGCCATCAAGGACCGTGAGAACCCGTTCGCCAAGTCCCGCTATGCAACTCTCAACTCCGTCATGGATTCCTGCCGAGATGCGCTGCTGACCAACGGCATCTGGGTGACCCAGTACCCGGTCCCGGCAGAGGCCGGGCACCTCGGCCTCGTCACCAAGCTCACGCATGCCGAATCCGGCCAGTGGCAGTCATCGCTGCTGGTGATGCCCCTACCCAAGGCCGACCCGCAGGGATACGGCAGCGCTATGACCTACGCCCGCCGGTACTCCCTTTCGGCCATGCTCGGCATGGTGACGGAAGACGACGATGACGGAGAGGCCGCATCCCGCGACAGGCCCGCACGACAGAGAACGCCTCGCCAGCCTCGGCCTCAGCAGCCTTCGGTCGTCTCAGCCCAACAAGCCACGCCCGCCGCCCCCACACCTCAGCCCAAGCCCGCAGAAACAGCACATCCAGCCCTGGCGTCACTGCCGAGGCTGGATGGGGTAAGCTACACGACGGCCACCGCCCAGGATGGCCGTCTTTGCATTCTGGCATCGGGCAACACGTCTGCCCGCAAGCAACTGCTCTCTGCTGCCGGATTCAAATGGAACGCCGAGCGCAAGGTCTGGTGGCGGTACGCCGAGACCGCCTGATCCACACACCACGCCAAGGGCGGGGATTCCCCCGCCGTGGGGGAACCTCGTCCACTCGATGGAGTCCCCCCATGACAGACACCCCGCGATCCCCCATGTCTCCGGCACTGCCGGAACCTCTCTCCCTCCTCGCCGAATCCCTGCTTACGCAGGAAATCCACACCACGCAGGCCCAACTGGGCGACCGAAGCACGTACGTAGGCATGTCCGACATCGGCGCCGCAACGGAATGCCTGCGCTCGGCGGTTGCCCGCAAGTTGGCGTCGCCGGGCACGCAGCCCCGCACCATTCCGCCTCAACATGTCGGTTCCATCCTGAAGCGCCACCTCCCCCTGCATCGAGGCCACTGGCAGGAGGCCGGGATCACCGACGCCCTTACCAGAAGCGGCCACCGACTCATTCCGCAACTGGAAATCAGCTCTTCCTTCCACGGCGTGCCCATCAAGGCCCACCTCGACATCACCCTCATCCACGAAGCCCCGACACCCGTCATCCGGGTGCTGGAGCTGAAAAGCAACGGGCACCTGCCCGAAACCCTCTACACCTCCAACGAGGTGCAACTCTACGGGCAGATCGGCCTGCTGGAGAGCACTTGGCATCGCCCGTGCTGCTCGCTTCGGGACGAAGACGGCCAACCGGTCTTCATCCGCAAGACTTTCCCGGAGGCGGCCCGGCTGCTCTTCGGCCTCGACCTGCCAAGCACACCGGAAGGCGTGACCATCGAAGGCTGGGTGCTCTCCATCTCCATGGCCGACGCCAAGGCCTTCGGGCCGTACACGCCCAACCGGACCATGCTCGGCATCTGCTGCAACACGGCCACCGACCTGTGGCAGGCAGTCAACGCCGTCAAGGCGGGGCAGTTGGCGCTTGACGACCTCCTGTACTGCCAGGGGTTTCACCCCCTGTGCGACTGGTGCGATGCCAACGCCACCTGTCCCAAGTTCCGACCCATGCGGGTTGACGGCATGCCCGTGGAGCTTGGCCCCGCCCATGCGGCGGACCTCGACCACCTCGCCAGCCTGAAGGAACGCAAACTCGCCATCGAAGGCGATATCGCGGCCATCGAAGGGCGCATCCGCACCGCCTTCCAGCGCATCGCGGCGGCAAGCGACAGCATGGCGCGAGACTGGATAACGGCGGGCAGGCACCGCTTCCGGGTGGCATCCATGCCCGGCAGACAGACCATCGACCAGGCTGCCCTGCAGGAGGAACTACAGGCCCTGACCGGCGACCCCCAAACGGCGACAGACATTCTGGAGCGAGCCCGGAAAACCGGCCAACCCCATGAACGGCTGTTCATCAGCCCCATCAACGAAAAAGGAAAATAACCATGGGATACTACAGCGAAGTCGCCCTGTGCCTGTCCGACAACGGGCGGGCACGGCTTGATGCCGCGATGCACGAGGCACGGCAGCATGCCACGAACCCCAGCGATATCGAACTGTTCCTGCAAAACGGACTCAGGCAGGACGCGCCGGACTCGGAAGGCGTGCTGTACTACTGGGAAGGCGTCAAATGGTACGCGGACTTCGAGGAGATACGGTTCATCACCGACGTCATGGATGAACTTGACGTTGACGACTATCTCTTCCTGCGCATCGGCGAGGACGTTGACGATGCCGAGATTCTCGGCGGCTGGTGGGACAATCCCTTCGACGCGCGCCTGTTCCGGACCATCGATTTCGGCTAGGGGGCGTCGGCGCAGCCCCCTCGGTCAGCGCCAGCCCCAGGCGCACCGCTTCCGGATCATTCCAGAGTGATGCCAAGGGCGCGCATCCGGGCCTTGGCATCAGCATGGCTCACCACGCGACCTTCGCGCACTGCGTCCAGCCCTTGCTGCACCATGCGGCAAAACCGCGCATCGCGGTCAAGAAACTGCGCCACGGCATCCCTGATGACTGCGGCGCGCGTACTACCAGTGGTTGCGGCGATCTCGTCCAGCCGGTCCACGGTGGCCTTGTCAAAACGAATGCTCGTCGAATGCGGCATGATCACTCCGTAGCCATTCACGCCTGATCTGGCCGTATCACGGGTTCTTCCGAAACTTCGTGTCCACGCCCCACTGCGCGAAGCACTCCCGGACCTCATCATCCGATGCGAAGAGTCCGGCATCCGCCTGACGGACGCCTTCCGTGATGGCGGCCACAACACATTCCTCGTCCCGGACGTACCGCCGCACGGCGTCAGCCACGAGTTCAGGCACGGGCCTGCCCATGGCTCTCGCCAGAGCCTTCAGTCGTCCCTTCGTTTCCGGGTCGAGATGCGTATCCCAATCGGCCATGCGTACCTCCCCATTCCGACGGCATACTCAACATCCCCAACCTACACAACATCAAGGAGCACCCCATGCCCCATACCGATTCGGGCCTGCACGCGTTGCAGCCCGTCGATCTCGACGCTGGCGCCGTGTTCAGCGGCACCCCGTCGGGCCGCATGATCAAGGGCTACCGCCAGCCATCGACGTATACGCCCAAGGCCGACCCCGACTACATCTTCCACGAAACCACGCGGGACATAGTGGTCTGGCTGATGACCGCATCCGATCCGCTCTACGTGTTCGGCCCCACCGGAAGCGGAAAGTCCAGCGCCATCCGGCAGTTGGCCGCCCGGCTCAACTACCCGGTCTTCGAGGTCACCGGGCACGGCAGGTTGGAACTCCCCGACCTGGTGGGCCACCTGTCAGTGCATCATGGTTCCATGGAATTCCGGTACGGACCGCTGGCGCTGGCCATGAAGCATGGCGGGCTCTTCCTGCTCAACGAACTGGACCTACTGGAACCCGCCACGGCCACGGGGCTCAACGGCATCCTCGACGGCCAGCCCCTGTGCATCCCGGAGAACGGCGGTGAACTGGTCACGCCGCACCCCATGTTCCGGTTCGCGGCCACGGCCAACACCAACGGCGGTTCCGACGAAACGGGCCTCTACCAGGGCACCCTGCGCCAGAACCTCGCCTTCCTCGACCGGTTCTGGCTGTGCGAGATGGGCTACCCCGAACCCGCAGCGGAAGAACGATTGCTGGAACGCATCGCACCGCAACTCCCTGCACCCCTGCGGCGCACCATGATCGACTACGCCAACGAGGTCCGACGTCTGTTCATGGGCGAATCGGGCACGGCACATGGCGCCTCCATCGAGGTGACCTTCTCCACCCGCACCCTGATCCGCTGGGCCGACCTGACCCAGCGGTTCCAGCCGCTCGCCCGGCAGGGCATCCAGCCCGTGGCCTACGCCCTCGACCGGACGCTCGGCTTCAAGGCCACGCGGGAAACCCGAACGCTCCTCCACGAGATCGCCCAGCGCATGTTCCCCACGGGGGAGTGAACGGGGACGCTGCTACCGCGCCGAACACGTCCGATCCGGACACCCACGGCAAGGATGCCGCGTCTCCCCGAATCCCGGGCAATACCGGCCAGGTGCTCCAGTTCATGGATTCCCTGCTCACCCGCCAGGCCCGTGACCCCGCCTTCTTCGCCTCCCTTCCTTCGCCTCCCTGGCTGCGCCTCGAAAAGGACACGCCTTCGGGCGGCAAGTTCTGGTCCTGCACCATTCAAGAACACGGCATCGACCTCCACTGGGGCAAGCTTAATACGCAAGGACAACGGCTTGCCCTGGCCATCACCCGATGCAACCGGGGCAACCCCATCCGTGAGGCGCGGTCGCGCGTCTTCGGAAAACTCAAAGAAGGCTACCGGCTCGCCTCGTCATACGGCCCCCTTCCATAACCGCGATTTTCCTCCCGACGATTCCGCATTCTGGAACGACTCCGACCTACACCGCACCCACGAGGAGCACACACTCATGAAAGCGACATCCGCCATGCGCATCTTCCCCTTCTCCCGCAGCATCCACCTCGTTCGGGATATCTACACCAACGGCGTTCGCCACCACTGGAAGGCCGAAGCGGAACTCTACCTCCTCAAGGTCCGCACCTGGACCGGGGATGACGAGGAACCCCATCCCTCGCGGGTCACGGTCCACACCCTCGGGTGGGGCCGGTGCATCGACGAAGACCCGGTACAGGAAATGTGGCGACAGGCCGCGGAAAAGATCGAAAAGGACCACTACCACTTCCACAACGGAATCTAGGACGCCCCTCACCCGAGGGGCGTTCCGCTTTTATGGAGCACGCACATGAACGACACCATCCTGAACTGCCTCATGGCTATCAACCTCGACGTAAACATCTGGACCGCCCGGCGCAAGCTGACCCCGGCGGACTTCGGCGGCGCGGACCTGCCGCCGGAGGAGCTTGCCTCGCTCGGCAGCAAGCGCATCTGCGATCCCGAGGAACTGAAGATCTTCGGCACGCTGAAGGCGCGCGCGGTGAACCTGCTCGACCGCCACGGCGTACGCTTTCTGGGCGGTTGGGGCATTCCGGAGGAAAAAGCCCCCGTTCTTGTGGAAGAACTCGACCGCATTCGGGCCGAATTCCTGGCAGCCAGGGATACCTTCCTCACCCGGTACGATGACGCCGTTCGGGACTGGATAGCCCGGCACGGCGAGTGGGAGCGCATCATCGCCGACTCCACCGTCAGCGCGGACTACGTGCGCAGCCGCATGGGCTTCCGTTGGCAGGTCTACCGCATCGTGCCGCCCCCGCCGGGCGATGTGGAGCCGGTGGCCCAGGGGCTTGCGGAAGAGGTGCGCGGGCTTGGCCGGACCCTGTTCGACGAGGTGGCCAAGGCTGCCACCGAGGCCTGGCACAAGTGCTATGCAGGCCGCAGCGAAGTGACCCACAAGGCGCTGTCGCCCTTGCGAACCATCCACCAGAAACTGGCCGGACTGACCTTCGTGGAACCGAGGGTGGCCCCGGTGGCCGACCTCATCGGTACGGCCTTCGCCAATCTGCCCAAGCGGGGCAGGATACAGGGGGCGCACCTGCTCATGCTGCAGGGGCTGGTGGCCCTGCTGCGTGACCCGTCCGCGCTCATGGAGCATGGGCAGCGGATCATCGAAGGCCATCGTCCTTCCGATCTGCTGGATGCCTTGCTGCGGCAGGATAGCGACACGGAGTATGGACGGATAACGTCCGTTGACGAACCCGAAGGTGGGGAAGACGACATGCCCGACCTTGGGGACGACCTTGCGCTGGACGCCATTCCCCGCGAGGTCACGCCCGACCTGCAACACGTCTTGCCCAATTGCGGGCTGTGGTAGGTGGCTGGACAGGCCACGCCAACCCGTTTACCTATCGAGGCTGTTGACGTGATTGCATGTTACCCGTGAGCACACCATGACAACGCCATCGCCCACACCGCTCATCGACTTCGCCCAACTTGACGCCCTCAAGGCGCGGCTCGACCGGCATCGCCCGCTGCCGCCCGACATGGTGGCCAACCTGCGGGCGGACATGGTGCTGCGGTACACCTTCCATTCCAACGCCATTGAGGGGAATACGCTGACCCTTATGGAAACCAAGGTGGTGCTGGAAGACGGGGTGACCATCGGCGGCAAGTCCATGCGCGAGCATCTTGAAGCCATCAACCATAAGGAAGCCATCGGCTTTCTGGAAGAAGTGGTACGGGATGGACGCGGGCTGGACGAACGCACCCTGAAGGAACTGCACCAACTGGTGCTTCGGGGCATTGCCGATGACGCGGGCCGCTACCGGACCCGCAACGTCATCATCTCCGGCGCGGGGCACACCCCGCCCGATGCCCTGCACGTGCAGGAACGCATGGACGCCTTCTTCCGGTGGTACGCGGATGCGGCGGCGCACCTGCACCCCGTGGAACTGGCCGCGCGCGTCCATGCCGACTTCGTGGTGATCCACCCGTTCACGGACGGCAACGGGCGCACCGCCCGGCTGCTGATGAACCTTGAGTTGATGCGGGCCGGGTTCCCCACGGTGATCATCCCGGTGGAACAGCGGGCCGCGTACTACGAGAACCTCGACGCCATCGGGGTGCGCGACGACTACGCCCCCTTCCTTGCGCAGATCGGCGCGCTGGTGGCGGCCAGCTTCGAACCATACTGGCGGCTGCTTGGCACCGCCGCCTGATCATCCGATACACACCAGCCACGAAAGGCCCCGGAGCACCACGCTTCGGGGCCTTTTCGCCTTTGGAGGACAACATGCTGGATACACGCGCCGTGATGCGCTCGCTGCCGCTGGTGGCGAACGTGCTCGGCAGGAAATACGGCGTTACCGTGACCATCGGGGGCACGGAGGCCTACACGGACGGTAGCGCGATCCATCTCCCCGCCCTGCCTGTGGACGCGCCCGACACCTTTCTCGCACTGGCCCGTGGCTACATCGACCACGAGGCCGCACACCTGCGGGATACCGACTTCGCAGCATTGAAAGCCGCGAACTTTACTCCGCTTGAGCACCATGTCTGGAACATCATCGAGGACTGGAGGGTGGAAAACCGGCTGGTCACGGCGTTCCCCGGCTGCCGGGGGAACTTCGACTGGCTCATCGGCCACTTCTTCGGCGGCAAGGCGACAGGGACAACGGACGATCCCACAGTGCTGTTCCTGAACTGGCTGCTGCTCACGGTCAGGGCATGGGACGTCCCGGCCATCGAAAAACGGCGCGACACCATCGCGGAACATCTCGATAAACTCTGTCCGGGCCTGCTTACCCGCATGGCCTGTGCTGTGGAAGCGGTACGCACCTCGTGCGCATCAACAATCGAAGCAATCGCCCATGCGCGGGCCATTGTCGCAGAACTGGGCAAGGCCACGCAAACGCCGCCACCCGCTTCAGGTACGAATCCGGACGCCAATCAAACTGGGGACGCCCCGGAGGGTGGGGCTGGCAATGGCAACCAGCCTACGGCATCACCGTGGGAAC
>NZ_VSMK01000111.1 GCF_011682075.1 Nitratidesulfovibrio liaohensis | reverse complement strand
CCCGCCAATAAGACTCCTTTTTCGACCTTCGCCTGCGATTCGACGGCATACCCGCACCTCCTTGATTGGAGGATGAGCATGCAGGATTTCAAACGAGGGCGGTAGAAGGAGGTGATGTGACGCTTACGTTGGGGGTGTGCCTGCCGAAGTGCCCGGAACTCAGACTGGCGGATATGACCGGGCGTGGCATTCTGTTCGCATCCATGGTGGGCGTGGCGGTATTTGCGGCGTGGCTGGCCCTTGATGTGCCGTGGGGCCGTGTGGGAACGCCCGTTGCCTTTCCGCATCGGGCCTGGGGAGATGCGGCACGTCCCCTGCTGCTCGCCATCCGGTTCATTGGGGCAGCGGTACTGGTTCCCCTGGCAGAGGAACTGTTCTGGCGTTCTTTCCTGATGCGCCATCTTCAGGGCGGGGATTTTCGCCGGGTGCCGTTGTCCCGTTTCCACCCCTTGTCGTTCCTTGCCGTGGCCATACTCTTCGGTCTGGAACATCACCTTGTGGTGGCGGGAATGCTGGCCGGGGCAGCGTACAACATGGTGGCCTTGCGGACAGGAAGCCTCGGGTGCTGCGTTCTGGCGCATGCCGTGACCAATGGGCTGCTCGGCTTGTGGGTGTTGTATGCGGGTGCATGGGAGTTGTGGTAGCTGCACCTTGCGTTGCCAATCGCTCCGTGTGCCAATCGCTTCGTGTGCCAGTCGTTCCGTGTGCTGTTCGCTTCGTATGCCAGTCGCTTCGTGTGACTGGCGATGGGCATGGTGACGTTTGATTCCAGGCGCCCCCGCCTTTTCGTGAAATGAAAAGCGGAGCCCCCATCAGGGGACTCCGCTTTTGTTTGTCGGAGGGGGGAACTAGGCAGTGCGCCTTGCACGCCGCGATAGCAGGGCCAAGCCACCGAGCCCGATGCCCATCAGCAGCGCCGAAGTGGGTTCGGGCGTCGGAAGAGCACGGATGGTCAGCAGCGTTTCGTGGATGGTGGTGGCGCCTTCGGATGTCACCCAACCCACGGCATCCGCGGCAAGGCCAAGGGCGGTGCGGTATGCGACGGGAATGGGGGAGAAGGACTTGGTGAAGTCCATCACGTAATCGATGCCGTAAAAGTGGAAGGCTTCCTGGGTGACTTCGGGATTCAGCAGCACGAAGACGTCATTGGGGGTGCTGCTGTTGTTGGGGGTTTCATAGAAGGCGAAGTCGAGGGACGTGGAGAATACCGGCAGCGCGCTGCCGCCCACGGGCGTAAGCTTCAAGATAGCGCGGACGATGCCGCTCGCCAGATCCAGGTTGCTTGCCGGGATTGCGTTATTGTTGTGCGTGAGAACAAGGCCGACCTTGGCGGCGCCGTTGGTGTCTATTACGCCACTGGTCGCGGCAAGGACGATGGAACTCAGTGGGTTGACGTTCTCTCTTACGTACCGTCTGCCGTTGTAGTAGTAGTCGCCCCAGCTGAGCTTGGAATAGCCTGTGACGCTTTTCGCAGGATCGACAAGGACACCGCCGTCATAGTTGTAGGTCAGGGTCTTTGCGCTGCTGCCGGTTATGCCGTTGGTGCTGTCACCGTATACGTTGCTGTCGTTCAGCGTGTTGGCCCACTCAACGAATACCCCATCGACGGTATAGTTCCACTGGGTGACGATGCTGGCCGATGCTGATGTCTGGAGCAACAGGGGGATAAGCAGTGTCAGGAAGAATGTGGCAAGGCGTTTCATGGCATGAACTCCTGCTGGATATACCGAGCCGTCGTTTGAACAGGAGCCCTCCGTTCGAGGGCTCCTGATTGTGCAAAGGTTGAGGCGATCGACTGTCAGGAATTCCGACAGGTCGTCCGCGGGCGGGTTAGGCTCGGGCGTGCCGCCGGAGGCCGAAGAGGCCCAGGAGGCCGAGCCCCATCAGGATGATGGAGGAGGGCTCCGGAGTGGGCAGCGCCGTGATGCTGACGAACGTGTCGTGCGTGGTGAGTGCGTTTTCGGTGGTGATCCAGCCCACGGACCCGGCAGGCAGGCCGAGCAGGGCAAGGTATGCATCGGGTATCAGGCCGAACGAGCCGCCGAAGCTGAACACGTAGTCGACGCCGTAGTAGTGGAACGTCTCTTCGGTTACTTCCGGGTTCAGCAGGACGAACACGTCGCTTTCGGTGGGCGTGCCGTTCGGGGTTTCAAAGAACAGGAAGTCCAGCGTGGTGGAAAAGACGGGCAGCGGGGGGAAGCCCGAAGGGGTAAGCTGCAGAATGGCCCGAACCATGCCGGATTCAAGCTGGATCGAACCGCCGAGGATCACGTTGTTGTCATGGTACAACTGCATGCCGAGCGAGGCCGGACCGTCGGTGATGAGCGTACCGCTGCTTGCGATGATCCCGATGGAACTCAGTGAGGCGCCCGGTACCTGCGAGTAGACGGGACCCGGACCGCTCCAGATGTAGTCGCCCCAGGAAAGCTTCGAGTATCCTTCAGCATACGTGCCCGGAGGGACGGGGACGCCCGCATCCAGGTCATATGTCAGATACTTGTAGTCGGCCACATTGGTGGTGATGCCCTGCACCGGCGAACTGTAATCGCCGCTGGTGCCCACGGTGGTTGACCAGTTGATGAAAGCACCATCGACCGTGTAGTCCCACGACGCGATGGGGGACGCCCAGGCACTGGACATCATCAGTGTAGAGATGATGATAGTGCTGCAAATCGTTGATACTATGCGCTTCATCTCATTTGCTCCTTGTCTCGAAAATTGAGGACGGCCGCCAAGGTCGATGGCCTGAAATAAGCAAGCGTTGTGCCAATTGGTGTTTAGTTTTTTTGTTATAGCATTTTGCGATAATTTTTGGCCTTGATTCCAGTGTCCGGTTGGAAGGCGGAATGTTAACCTATCCGACAAGCAACGCGGAACGGTGCGCGAGAGGGGGCCGGGATGAGCGTTTCGTGCGGCATGAGGCCGCCGACGGTGTGTTGTCTTTTCCGACATGCGGGGGGGACGGAGGCGGGGTGGCGAAGGCGTGCCTTCGGCCCGGAACCGCAGCACGGTTCCGGGCTTGGGCGGCAGGATCAGGCCAGGTTGTCGGGAATCAGGATTTCCGACAGTGCCAGTCGATAGGTGCCATGCCGAATGGCGGACCCGATGCCCGTCCGGAACAGCATGACCGGCAGTTTGTCCGATGGATGCGGCAATGCCTCGGCAAGCAGGTTCCACGCCTTTTCCAGCAGGGATACATGGAAAGGCGAAAGTGTTTCCGCGTCTCCCAGGCGAATGCGCAGGTGCAGCAGCGGCAGGGCTGCAAGAGGCTGCAATGCGTAGCCCATGTGCTCCAGGGCGCACCATGCGCGTTGCCAGGCCATGCCCGCGCGGACAATGTCCGCCTCGGCCTCTCCGTTGGCCAGCAGCAGCGCCACGCCACCACTTCGCAGAACGCTGAGCGCGCCGTGCAGCGGCATGAGCCTGCCGAGCCCGATCAGGTTCGCCGCATGCATGGCGTGCCATGGCCGTAGGCCGCGCAGGTACATCTCGCCCAGTGGACCCGCCTCCAGGTTGCCCAGGGGCAGCCCGTCGCCGTATGGCCCCTTCTGTGGTTCGAAGCGGATGAAGCGCATCAGGTGCTCGTGCAGGTCGGGCCGCTCCACGCGTACCCTGTCGGCAAGGTAGACGGCCTTGGCCAGAGTCTTGCGCTGCGCCATGGCGGTCGCCCAGACCAGTGCCGCATCCTGCTGTTCGCCGACGATGTGATCAACCCGGTCGCGCACGGCGGGCGGTATGGGGCTGGCCGAATACATGCGCCGGTTGGTGTGCCGCCGCCAGAGGGCCGCCGCCATGATCTCGTGGCTTTGCACTCCAATGGGGGTGCAATGAAGCGACGCCACGCGGTCGTGCTCCTGTTCGTCCGGGAACAGCGAAAGGTCGGCGTCCAGCCCGACACTGCCGGCGGCGAAGACGGCATTCTGCACGGCCGCCCCGCAGGCAAGCAGGGTGGCGACCTGCCGGTAATTGAAGAATGAGTCGTCCGCCTGTCTTGCCGCGTGGATGTGTATGCCGGTCTCGTGCATAGCGATGCGCCATGGCTGCACGTTGTCGCCCGATGGCGCCCGGGTGGCTGCCTGCGCGATGTATTCCAGCGTTGCGGGGGGGATGTCCTGGCGCAGGCCCACCATTTCCGGATCGGGGGGGCGCAGGGCGCCGGTGCGCGGCGTGCCGAGAAAGAACCGTCGGGCGATGGCAAGCTTCAGCCGTTGCAGGGGCGACCGCAGGCCCTGGCGCAGCTTCCCGGTCGTGAATCGCCCCGTGAGTGGGTCGAACTGACGAAAGTACGGCGTCGGCCTGATCCCTTTTTTGCCCAACAGCAGGCGGACCGCCTCCGTGGCGGCCATGCCCGCGCACATGTGGCAGGCGATGTCCAGCGAAGGACCCCGGCGATCGTGCAGGCTGACGAACCGCCTGTCCATGTAGCCAAGGTGAGCCGGGCGGGGCGCCAACCCCATGCCGAAGCGCAGGTAGGCCTCCATTTTTTCGGTGTGTTCCGTGATGTCGAAGTAGTCGTCAAAGTTCATGCCGCCCGGTGTGAATACGAGCAGTGCGCAAGAGAACCCGAGCGGCGCGGCGGTAATGACGGGAATGCCCAGCGCAAGGGCGCGGTTGAACAGCTGGCGGCGCACGTCAAGCGCAAAAAAGTCTATGCCATCCACCACCAGGTCGACATCCTTGAGGAAGTCGTCGAGCGAGGAGGCGGTGACGCCTCCGGGAAAGGCGCGGATGTCCATGAACGGATTCACGCTGAGCGCGCGCTCGGTCATGACGTCGAGCTTGTTTCTCCCGAAGCTGGCGATGCTCGCTCCGTACTGTCTATTGATGTTGACGGGCGAGTACGCGTCGAAGTCGGCCAGGTTGAAATTGCCGATTCCGGTGCGGGCAAGCGTCATCAGGTGCACGCCGCCCACGCCGCCCAGCCCCGCAATGGCCACGCGGGAGCCGAGCAGCTTGCGCTGTCCGGCGTAGTCCACCAGGCCCAGGTTTCTGCAGAAGGCCACATCGGTGTACGCGTCCCGGTTTTCGAGCTTGAGCATGTCCAACGGGACACCGCTGGGCGTTTCGGGGTGGGCGGGGTGTGTCGAGAAGTGGTTGAACAGAGCCCGGTGGTAGATCGTTTCAATGAAGTCGCGTTGCTCTTCGGCCAATTGGTCCAGAAGTTCCGGGCGCTGGCGCAACAGATGATAGGCGGTGTACGGATCAAGGGGCTGGTCCCGCTTGACGGGGTTGTCCTTGGTGTCCGTCTCGCCGCTGTTCATGCGGACGAAGAATGTGAAAAGGTTGGTGTCGAAGTCGTCGGTGTTGTCATACTTTTCCTTGAGTTCATCCACGGTCTCGGAAAGATTTATGCGCAATGCCACCGCAGGGGCATTCACGGAGCCGTAATGGCGAACTTCTCCAAAAGGCTTGAACAGGAATATCTGTGTATAGAAATTTACATGCTTGGGGTTTACGGTAATGACGATGTCATCGACATGGGACATGATGGAATACTGGAACATGGCCTTTGCAAGATAGACCATGAGGTTTGTCCATCTGCGCGTGTATTGCGTCGCAAGAGCACCTACTTCGACAATGCTTCTTCCTTTGTCTCGAAGCTTGTCGACTTCAGGCTTGTACAAGGAGTCCAGAGGGAGCCCGAACATGTCCGAATCTGGTATGTGCGATAGCGTGCATAGCACGTCGTGGTAACTCTTGAAGACGAAGACGGACGTTTGCGGCAGCATGCTCCAGATGGTGTAGTGCATGAGAGAAGGGTGCGGCCTGGTGTAACCAGAGCGCAGGTACTCTTCATACACAAGCCGAAACGCCCGCGTATATTCGTCGGGCGTTTCCGCGATTTTTATGGCTGGCCTGTCCAGGGAGTCCAGTTTGCACTGGAGCAGGGAAGACCGCTTGATGCGAATGGTGCGTCTTTTGTCGGCGATTGCGAGCATGGTGGCCTCTGTGTGGCTGATCTGCGCGGTTGAGCCTTTGGTGAGGCTCAAGCCAGTTTCATGCCAGCGGAGTGCCGGTGCGAGGTTTTTCGACAGAAGTGTGTCGCGCCTGCGTGGCTGTGTTTTTATAATATGCTGTTGTTGTTTGATTTTTGTTTGGCATGAATGTGGCATGGAGTCTGGTGGCAACGCGGTGCGCCAAGGTTCTGTTCGCGGAGTGTAATGATGTACAGTATGATTGGTATGCGAACCACTTAAAGGCGGGAATCCCGCAAGTGAGGGCGCTGTTGTGATGAGTGTTGAAGTAGATATGCAAGCAGGGTCGCGCCTCGCAAATGTTTCTGAATGTCTGAAGTGTTCTCCTGGACAAATTGCTTCCGGAATACTGAACACATTCTTCGAAAGTGGTTATGTTAGCTATATGAATAATGATATTGAAAAAAGGAGGGTTCATCGCAAGTTTGCAAAAATTGATGCCATAGCGCATGTTTCAGAAGGCGAAAATCAGTACAGATGTACTCCGACTGTCATAAGGAATATATCTTTATGTGGTGTCAGGGCTGAGATACATCATGCGTGTGTAGAATACGAAAGGGCCATGAGAGAGGCAGGCATTTTCGAATTGATGTTTACATTTCCTTCGGATGAAGAGGTTGTGACGTTCAATTGCCAGATACGTTACATGGCTGTTGGTGACAGGCTTGTCGTGGGTGGAGCGTTTGTAACGCCTGATATCATTTCACTTCGTGCGTTGGTGAGGTTCCTTTTGTCACAGCAAACAGAAAGTGGACACGACGCCGTGGTGTGTCGAGAGAATTTACAGGTGTCGGATTTTCCGACAAGCGGAACGGCATGAACATTCTACATCGAGCCGGTTCCATATTGTAACCATTGCACGGGGGGAGGGAGGTAGCAGGGGCAGCCCCTCCAGATTCGCAAGATGCATGAGCTGCAGGCGTGTGCGGCATTGCCCAGTGCCCGGTAGCGCGTGGCATGTGGGTGACCGGATGCGTTGCGTGGCGTGCATGGGATGCCCTGCACCCGGTAGGTGGGCTCCGGTGCGTTCGTTATTGATCGGAATGGTCATGGATGTGTTTGTCTTCACCGTGTTGGTTTCACGCGGAATCAACAGGTGCGGGCAGACACTTTTTTTGTCCAAACTATCACGACCAGTGTCCAGTTTATCATGCGGGTCTTGGTTATCAATACGTATTGCCCGAAGGGTTCGCGTGTATTTTTTTATAATATTGTAAAATACATAATGTTTTTTTGCTCAGATTCGGCGCGGCCCGCTGGCATGGTATTGGCTCTTATGGGGGGCACATCCGTTTTTCGAGAAATCGGAGGCCCCCGTGTGGAACAATCTTCGCTGGCTCGTTTGCTTGGTCATGATCCTGCTGCCCATCTCTGGCTGCGGAACCGACAAGGCAGGGGACTTCCTGTCCGAAGGGCGCAAGCTGATGGGGCAAGGCAACCCGGCTGGCGCCGTGGTGCTTTTCAAAAATGCGCTGGAAAAGAACCCCGGTGATTACACGCTGCATCTTGAACTGGGCCGCGCCTACTATGCCCTTGGCAAGATTGATCTGGCCGAGAACGAGCTTCAGAAGTGCTACCGGCAGCAGCCAAATGACCCGACGCTGAACCTTGCCTTGGGTGAAGTGTACGTTGCGCGCAACCTGCCGGAGCAGGCGCTTGTTCATGTCCAGAAGTTCGAGGAGCATGCGGGTGCCACCGCTGCCTCGCGCGAGCTGGCCGGACTTGCGTATGGCCAGGCCAGGCGCCCGGACGAAGCGCGCAAGGCCCTGGAACAGTCCTTCGGCCTTGATCCCAAACGCATATCTGCTCGTTTGGCGCTGGGGCGCCTTTTCCTGTATCGGGGCGATCTGCGCGCGGCTTCATCCGTGCTGCAAGAGGCCCTTTCCGTCGCCCCCGATGATACGGCGGCCCTCGCGCTTCAGGGCGACATCCTGTTGCGGCAGGGAGAGGCGGACAAGGCGCTTTCCGCGTTTCGCAAGATCACCCAGTTGACCCCCCGTGATGAAAACGCCCGGTACATGATGGGCGTGCTCCAACTGCAGCTTGGCAACGAGGCCGAGGCCGCGCAGACGGCCGCCGCCATGCGCGCGGACTTCAAGGACAGCGCCCTGGTGTTCCTGTTGGAGGGCGCCCTGGCCGCCACCAGGAAGAACTACGCCGAAGCGGCGACCCTTCTGCAGCGCAGCGTCGCGCTGCGCCCCAGCGTCGAGGGCTACTACAAGCTGGGGATGGCGCTTTATGCCAAGGGCGACCTGGAAATGGCCCTGAGCCAGTTCAATACGGTGCTGGCGTCCACCCCGGACCATGACGCGGCCCGGCGGATGGTGTGCACCATCCTGCTGGCCCAGCGCCGCCTGGATGAGGCGATGCAGGAGGCCCGGAAGCTTCTCGACAGGAATCCGGGAGACGCCAATGCGCATTTCCTGATGGCCGGGGTGCTCCTGGCCGGAAAGGACAAGAGAGGCGCCGAGAAGGAGTTGGAGGCCGGTCTGGCCCAGGAGCCGGCGCATGTCGGCGCCCTGTTGCAGCTCAGCACGCTGAAGCAGTCCGAAGGAAGGATGGACGAGGCCCTGGCCGACCTGCGCACCGCCGTGGTCGCGGCCCCGGACAACGTCATCGCCCGCAATGCGCTGTATGCCTTTCATTTGGGGCGCGGAGAGATGGACAAGGCGGAGAAGGCCGTCCTCGAAGGGATGAACAACACCCCGCAGGACGCCGTGCTGTATACGATGCTGGTTCCTCTCTATGCCAATGCGGGCAAGGAGGCCAAGGCGCTTGACGCGGTGGCGAAAGCCCACCGGGCCGATCCGGCATTTGCCGATGCATATCTTGCCGGGCTGCGCGTCCATGCCGGGGCAGGCAGGGTGGAGCAGGCGCTGGCCGAGAGTGAGGCGTATCTTGCCGTTTCACCCGACTCCCCGGGCTTCCTTGTGGCGTCCGGGGCGCTGCTTGATCTGCTGGGCAGAACGGCCGAGGCGGATGCGCGGTTCGACAAGGCGCTCGCGAGCAAGGACTTCCAGGTTGTGCTCGTGGTGGCCAATCGGGCCGCCGCGACAGGGCGCACGGACAAGGCGAAGCAGATACTGGAGGCGGCGCTGCAGGCCGACAACCAGGAAGCCCTGCGCGAGGCTCTCGCCGTGCTGCTGGTGCGCGAGAACAAGCCGGATGCCGCGCTCGCCCTTTACAGCAGCATCGAGGCGCAACGACCGCGCGAGGCCCTGATTGGCCGCTATCGCCTGCTTACCCACATGCGGCGCAACCAGGAGGCCGCCGAGACGGCGCGCACGCTTGGCCTGCGGGATGGCGGATCGTCGTTGCCGACCATGCTCGAAGCCTATGCGCTTGAACGCATGCAGCAGCGCGAACAGGGAATCCAGCTCCTTGATGCGGCGTATCGCCAGAAGGGAAGCGCGGACCTGCTGCTGGCGATGGGGGGGATGCTTGAGCGGGGCGGGGACCTTGCACGGGCGGAGGCCTGCTACAAGGAAGCCCTGAAGGCCCAGCCCGACGATGTGCCTGCCCTGCTGGCCATGGGCACGCTGCAGATGCGCCGCAAGGCGTACTCCCAGTCCATTCCCGTCTACGAAAAGGCATTGCGCCTGGCTCCGGCCAATGTCGTGGCCATGAACAACCTGGCCATGGCCTATTTGCACCAGAACGGGCGGGCGCAGATGGCCTTGCGGTTGGCCCTCCAGGCGTACACGCATTCTCCCGAGAATCCCGATGTGCTTGATACCCTTGGCGCCTGCATGATGGCCAACGGCAGGGCCGACGAGGCCTCGCGGGCATACGGTCGCGCGGTGGCTGCGGCACCTGACAATCCCACGTTGCGCTACCACCATGCGGAGGCGCACTTCAAGGCCGGGCGCAAGGACAAGGCCGCGGAAGAACTGCGCGTGGCTCTTCAGACCCCCGACTTCCCCGAGGCGGCCCAAGCCAGGGAACTGCTGCGCAAGGCTGGCAACTAGCGAGGTTGGGAATGAGCCGCCTGTCCATCATCCATCTGTTGCGTGATTCCGCCTGGGTGGCGCTGGCGCTGCTTTTTGCCGTGCTGTCGTCGTCACCGCACGGTGTGGCGGCGCCGCCGTTGCGCGACCTGCTGGCGTTGGCTGTCGTCCTGCTGCTGTGCGCGGCCACGGTGGAAGCGCTGGAGGCCAGAGGGGACGAAGTCTCCCCGGGTGTGGGCGGAACCGTCCTTGCCGTGTTTGCGGCAGCGGTGGTGCTGGTGCCGCTGCATTTCGGCACCGGCCTATTGCTGCAACGCGAAAGCCTGGCTCTGTGGGCGCTCCTCTGGTTTGCCCTGCTGCGGGGGGGGTGCGTTCTTGCATCCTCTTACTGGCACGTATTTCCCGCGCTGGTGCGGGGTGTTCTCGTGCTTGGCAATGCCGAGGGCATCCGCAGGGTGACGGCTCTGGTGGCCGATGCCGACGGGCGGTACCGGGTGAAAGCAGTCGTCCAGTGCCCTGATCCGGGGGCGGAGGCGGCGGAGCGCGATGCGGACTGGCTGGCGGATCTCGCCCACCGGGAAGGCGTGCGGATCATCGTGGTCAGCCTGTCGGAACGGCGTGGCACGTTCCCCCTCGATGCCGTGCTGAGGTGCCGGTTGCGCGGGGTGCGGGTGCTTGATGCGCCCACCTTCTACGAGCTTGTCACGCGCAAGCTGAACATCGAGGGCATCACCCCCGGCTGGTTCATTTTCGCGCCGGGCTTCGGTGGGGCGCGTTGGGAAGAATGCGCCAGGCGGCTTGCGGATATCGTGCTGGCGCTCCTGGCGCTTTTCCTGGTGGCCCCGTTTCTGCCCGTCGTGGCGCTTGCCATATCCCTCGATTCACTCGGGCCCATACTGTTCCGGCAGGTTCGGGTGGGGCGGGGAGGCAAGCCGTTTGCGCTCTACAAGTTCAGAACCATGCGCGATGGCGCGGAAAGGGACACCGGGCCGGTATGGGCCCGTGTCAATGACAGCCGGGTGACCCGCCTTGGCGGTTTTCTGCGCCGCTGCCGCATCGATGAACTTCCGCAGCTTTTCAACGTGCTGCGCGGGGACATGGGGTTCATCGGGCCCCGCCCGGAACGCCCCGAATTCGTTTCCGAACTGGTGCGCGAAGTGCCTTTCTATGATCAGCGCCACGCCGTGAAGCCCGGGCTTACCGGCTGGGCGCAAGTGTGCTTCCCCTATGGGGCCAGCAAGTCTGATGCGCTCGAAAAGCTGCGCTATGACCTCTATTACATCAAGAACCGTACGCTGATGCTGGATATGGAGATTCTTGCGAGAACATTCTCCGTTGTACTTTTAGGAGCAGGAGCACGATAGTGAAATATTTTGCTGGAGTCGTAGCTGTTGTTGCTGTGCTTGTGTGCGCGTCTGTCGGTTACTCGTTCGAGTATGTAGTCGGATACGGAGACGTGATCAACGTCAATGTGTGGGGTGAAAAGGAACTGTCTGTCAAGGTGACGGTCAGGCCGGACGGCAAGGTGACGCTGCCGGGTGTTGGCGATGTGGATGCCGCCGGGCAAACCCCGGAGCAATTGCAGACGAAGATAGCCGGGAAATACGGCGAAATCGTGCGCAATCCGGTTGTTACCGTGAGTGTGGATACGTCGCAGAACAACAGCGTGATCGTGCATGGGCCTGGCGTGAAGCCGGGCATGGTTCCCCTTGTGGGGCGGACTACGCTTTTGCAAGTGCTCACCCGCGTGGCTCCCGAAGCCACGGCGGATCTTGATGGCGCAACACTGTCGCGTGGAGAGGACGTGCTGAGGACCGGTTTTCGCGATCTCTACGAACGGGGTGTTGCCTCGGACGATGTGGAGCTCAAGCCGGGCGACAGGGTGTTCATTCCTTTCCGTGCGAAATGGGCGGTGTACGTCGTTGGTGCCGTGAACACCCCGAAGACCGTAGCCCACCACGACGGCATGACGCTGCTTGAGGCGCTGCTGGCCGCCGAAGGGTTTACGCGGTTTGCCGACCGGAATCGGACGGAAATCGTGCGCGAGCATGACGGGCGTCCGGAAGTCATCGTCGTGCGCGCGGGCGACCTGGTCGACAAGGGTGACCTTAGCCAGAACGTGCAGCTGCAGGCGGGCGATTACGTGATCGCCAAAAAGGGGATGTTCTAGATGGCGCAGGGGGGACATCGGCCGGTGAAGTCAGGCGGGCAGTCGTCTGAGGGGCCGGATATGAAGCGTTACCTCGTGCTGCTGGACGAGAGCGTCGTGTCGTTCTGCGTGGTGGCGGTGCTCGTGGCGGTGCTCGGGGTCGCGGTAAGCTACGTGCTCCCCAAGCGGTATCAGGCTCAGTCGTCCGTCTCCATCGAGGAGAACGTGGTCAACGAGCTGGTAAAGGGCATTGCCATTACGCCCTCGTTGGAGGCAAAGCTGCGGATTCTCAAGGTCTCCATACTCAGCCGCAAGATGTTGCTGAGGGTGATCAAGGACCTGGACATGGATTTGGGGCTGCAAGGTGAGGGGCTTGAGCGTTTGATAGAAACAACGCGATCAAATGTTGAAATAACGCATGAAGAAAGAAAAGGTCTATTCTACATTCGATACGCGAATTCGTCTCCGGAAAAAGCGCGCGACTTCGTCAATGCATTGACGAGGAGATACATCGAAGAAAGTACGTCATCGAAGCGAGAGGAGTCGTACGAAGCGACAAGGTTCCTCTCAGACCAGATATCCGTATTCCAGAAGCGCATCGACTCTGCACAGCAGGCGATTGATGCGTACAAGTCTGAGAAGGGTATGATCCTCAGTCTGAATGAGAACATACTCCGCGAGGAAATCAAGGAAACGGAACATCGGCTGGAGGAGACGCGCATTCGCAAGAACGAACGTCTTGCCCAGCTCAATATTCTCGAAAAAGGAAGCGGTGGGGGGCGGCTTGCGGAGAAGGAAGCATCCTACAAGACGTTGCTGCGCACCTACACCGACCAGCATCCGGACGTCGTCAGGGCCCGGGAGGAGCTTGAAGCCCTGCGCTCTGGCGGGAGCGGGACGGAACGCCGCAAGAGCAGCATGGAGTATCAGCGCCTCAAGGTGGAGCTGGAGTCGCTGAACGAGATAGAGCAGGTCCAGCAGGCGCTCATAGAGAAGGACAAGCGGCTGTTGCAAGAACTTCCCGCCGTGCAGACAGAGCTTCAGGCTCTGCAGCAGGCGCGCAAGAACGAGACGTTGATCTACGAGCAGCTCGTGTCGCGCTACGGGCAGTCGGAGGTCTCGAAGCAGATGGAATTGCAGGACAAGGCAGTGAGCTTTCGTATCATCGACCCCGCAATCCTTCCCCTGCGGCCCAGCAGCCCCAACAGACCGCTGATCATGCTGGGTTCGATGGTGGTGGGCATAATCGTGGCCGCTGGGGGGATCATCCTGTCCGATCAGTTTTTCCGCCGGGTTCGCTCGTTGGAGGACCTGACATCCAGGGGATTTCTGGTGCTTGGCGCGCTGCCGCGCATAGCCACCGCCGCGGACGCGCGCGTCGCGAGACGCAGGCGGACCGCCATCGCCCTGGCCCTGCTGGCGATGCTGTGCATCGCGGGGCTTGCCGGGGTGGAGTACAGTGGTTTCGAAGGGTTGGATATGTTGTTTGCCAGGGTTCGCAACATTCTTTCCACGTGGTTGTGAGGATATGGCCATGAGCAGGATCGAGGAGGCGCTCGCACGAGCGAACAGGGAGCGGAAGGCCGATGGTGCACCTGCGGAGGCGGGGGGGGCTTTCGGCTCTTCTCTCGCCGTGTCCGTGCCGCCAGGGGATACTCCCCGGCCCGCATCGGTCACACGCTCGGTGACGCTTGATCCCAAGCTCATCGCGGCATCGGGTTTCGATAACCCCGTGAGCGAGGAATACCGCAAGGTCAAGGAGAAGCTCGTCTCCCTGGCCCGCCAGAAGGGAATGAACCTGTTCATGGTCACCAGTTCGGTGATGGGCGAGGGGAAGACGCTGGTTTCGGCGAACCTGGCCTTAAGCCTCGCGCAGGAATACGACAACACGGTTCTGTACATCGACGCCGATCTGCGCGCCCCGTGCGGGCACGAACTGTTCGGCGTCGATGCCTCGCCGGGGCTGTCGGACTGCCTGATGGACGGGGTTCCCCTGCACGAGGCCCTTGTGCCCACCGGGGTGGGGCGTTTGTCGTTTCTTCCCGCGGGGCGGCAGCTTGCCAACCCCGGGGAACTGTTTGCCTCCTCGATGATGCGCGACATGCTGTTGGAAATGAAGCGCCGCTACGCAGACCGGTACATCATCGTGGACACCGCGCCGGTGCTGCCGTTTGCCGAAACCCGGGTGCTCAGCCGCATGGTGGATGGCGTGCTGTTGGTGGCGCGGGAAAATCTGGCGACGATCAGCGGGCTGGGCAAGACGCAGGAGGCCATAGAGGGCGCCAACGTGTTGGGCGTCATCTACAACGACGCAAGCCACCCCGCGTGGCCGAGCTTTCCCGGTTACGGCAACAGGTATGGCAGCAATCGCTACGGGTATGGCAACCACCGCTCCGGACGGAACGGGGTCGAGTGATGGTGATATAGGTGTACGCCGAATTCTTCCGCTTCAGGGTCAAGCCGTTCGACCTGCTGCCCAACCCCGACTTTCTCTATCCGAGCCGGGCGTATCGCAAGGCGTCCGCCTACCTGGAATACGGGGTGCGTGAACGGGCCGGCTTCATCCTGATCACGGGCGAGGTGGGCGCGGGCAAAACCACGCTTATCCGGGATCTGCTGAAGCGCAATCTCGGCGACGTGCTCATCTCGAAGGTGTTCAACACCAGCGTGGATGCCGAGCAGCTGGTGGCAATGATCAACGACGATTTCGGACTGGAGACGGAGGGCAAGGACAAGGTCACGATGCTGCGCGAGCTGAACGAGTTCCTCATCGACCAATATGCGGAACGCCGCCGCCCGGTGCTCATCATCGACGAGGCCCAGAACCTTGCCCCGGAGGTGCTCGAAGAAATCCGCATGCTTTCCAATCTTGAAACGGACAACGCCAAGTTGCTCCAGATCATCCTGGTGGGTCAGCCGGAACTGCGGGAGCGCATCCGGTCGCCGCAACTGCTTCAACTGCGGCAGCGCATACTGGTGCAATGCCATCTGGAACCGCTGACGGTTCAGGAAACTGCGGAATACATCGCATGCAGAATGGAACGTGCCGGAAACAGGGACGCATTGCAGTTCGAGGAAGGAGTGCTGGATGAAATACACCGGGAAACGAGAGGGATTCCTCGCCTGGTGAACGTCCTGTGCGGCTATGCGTTGCTGGATGCCTACGCTGCAGACAGGAGAAGCGTTTCCCTGACGCAGATGCAGGATCTTTTGCGGTCGATGGATTTCGAACGGCAATTCTGGCCCGAGTCCCCCGCCGTGGAGCCCGCTGGCGAGGATGTGCGGGCACAGCCGCTCCCGGATGCATCGAAGAAGGCCGATGCCCGTTCGTCCGGTACGGCACAGGGGTTGGCCTCGCTGCTGCTCGGGTTGTCACGCCGGGTAGGCGAACTTGAGGAAATGCAGTCGCGTATGGGCGAGAACGCCTATCTCGACATGCTGGAACGGCAGAAGGCGATGGAGCGGACCCTGTCGCAACTTTCGGAAAGGGTGGACCGGCTGGGTTTCGCGCAGGCGCAGTGGCTGGTGCAGGTGCGGCAGGAACAGCCGCAGGGGACGGACACGGATATCCGCCCCCGGCATGGCTGGCTGTGGCGGTGGTTTGCCGGCGACTAGGCAGAACGTCGCGCCAACGGTGCGGAGACACGGGGAGTGACAGATGGCTTCCGGGAAACCCGTTTCTGAACGTAGCTTCATAAGATTTGTCGCGGTGTTGGGCGCCGTGGGGCTCTTGGCCGTCTCCGCAGGCGGCGCCCTTGCGGACCAGACCGTGGAGGCAACGTTCGGCCTTGGCGGCGAATACAACGACAACGTCAGGGAAACCCGCAACGGTAAAGGAGATTTCGTTTCGCACGTCAAGCCTGGCCTCCGATACCAGTACGAGGCCGAGCGGGTGACGGCGAAGGTCGATTACAAGGGCGACTACTCCTACTACATGCAGGGCGAGGCGCCGGACAACTACAGCCACACGCTGGATGCACGGGTGCTGCTGGAACTGGCCGAGGACAGGTTCTTTCTGGACATCGCCGAGAATCTGCGTCCGGTCTACCGGCAGGCGGCCCGTGGCGACCTGGTCGAGGGCGATACCACGCGAGACCAGACGGACCAGAACACGTTCACGGTCTCACCGTATTTTTCCTTCAAGCCGGGCGAACGCACCAGCCTGAAGACCGGCTACCGCTTTTCGGACATCCGCTACGCCGAGGAAGAAGAACCCGGCAGCGGCTCGCGCAAGTTGGTTCCGGGGTGGAGCAGCGGGGAAGCATCCCTGAACAGGAACGTGCGGCAACAGCACGAACTGTTTGGAGACCTGGAACATGAAGCGAGCGAAACTATCACGATGCTCACCGGCTATGACCTGATGCGCCAGGAAGCGGAGGAACAGCAGGACTTCTACCGGCACCGCCCCTATGTGGGCGTCCGCTACGAGTATGCGGAAAAGAGCATGGTGCGCGTCAAGGCGGGGCCCATGCTCACGGAAACGGACGCCGGGGACCAGTCCGTACGGTTGTATTATTCCGCCGACCTGTCGCATGCCCTGGACCGGAAAACACTGACCCTTTCCAGCGAGCGCGACTATACCAACGACCCCGAAACAGGCCAGAGCATTCTGCGCGACCTGAACACGGCGGGCATATCCTTTCAGTTCGACCGCTCCACGCTGAGCGCCACGCTGGGATACGCCGAATATGAAAGCTCGTTGCAGGGGGGTGGCAACAAGTTCTGGAGGCCGGGCATCAACTACACTTACGAACTCACGGATCGCCTGAAAGCCAGCGCAGGCATCAACGCGGAACTGGATGCAGGATCAACGTCCAGCATAACCTCAGACCGCTACTACGCAAGTGCGGGGCTCAACTATGAGCTCACGGAGTCTTCGTGGCTTGCACTGACATACAGATACAAGTCCGTGGACTCCAGTGATGACGCATCGTCGTTTACCGTGAACAGAATCATGATCGAATGGGGAATGACATTTTGATATCGTAAGACGCCAGGAAAGCTGATGCGGCACGGTGCCGCAGGGGAGGGAGCCATGCGGAACGCCCTTACCGTCGATGTGGAAGACTATTTCCACGTGAGCGCCTTTGAAAAGGCCGTCGATCCCGGTCAGTGGGATTCGTTGCCCCAACGTGCGTTGCGCAATACCAACCACGTTCTCGACCTGCTGGACAAGTGGGGGTTGCGCGCGACCTTCTTCACGCTGGGCTGGGTGGCCAAGCGTCACCCCGAACTGGTGCGGCGCATGGCCTCGGCGGGGCACGAGGTGGCCTGCCACGGATACTCGCACCGCCGCATCACGACCATGAACCCCAAGACGTTCCGCGATGACATACATCGTTCGCGCCTGCTGTTGCAGGACCTTTCAGGGCAGCCCGTGAACGGTTACCGCGCGCCCAGCTACACCATCACCCAGGACACCATCTGGGCTCTCGATGTGCTTATCGAAGAGGGATTCACCTACGATTCCAGCATATTTCCGATCAATCACGATATCTACGGCATGCCCGGAAGCCAACGCTTTCCGCATGCCATCACGCGGGACAGCGGCATCATAGAGGAGTTCCCGCCCACGACCTACCAGGTGGAAATGCTGGGCCGCCGCGTGAACCTGCCGGTGGCCGGCGGCGGATACCTGCGGCTGTTGCCGGCATCGTGGATAAGTGGGGCCTTCAGGCGGCTGAACGCCCTGGGCAAGCCTTGCGTCCTGTACTTCCATCCGTGGGAGATCGACCCCGCGCAGCCACGCATCCGGGCGGCCCTGCGGTCCCGGTTCCGCCACTACCTGAATCTTGCCACCACGGAATCGAAGCTGCGCCATCTCTTTTCCACGCTGCGGTTTTCCACCATGAGTTCCGTGCTGTTCGGGACGGTGGCCAATGTCTGAAATCGATGTCGTGCGCTTGTCACCCCACGCGCCGGGTGACGCAGCCGGGTGGGACGCCTACGTGGCGTCACGGGGGGACGCCTCGGGGTACCACCACATGGGATGGCTGCGTGTGGCCGAGCGTGCCTTCAACCATGCGGTCTACCCGCTTGCCGCCTTCGCGGATGGTGAACTGACGGGGATTCTGCCGCTGGTCCACATCCGCAGCCGGTTGTTCGGCCGTTTTCTCGTGTCCCTGCCCTTCGTCAACTACGGCGGCATGTTGTCGGATACGCAAGAGGCCTCGCAAGCCCTCATCGAAGAAGCCGATGCGTTGATGCGCAGCCTTGGCGCGTGCAGTATCGAACTGCGCCACGTCGGCCAACCCCGGCTTGGGCTTTCCGCCAAGTGCCACAAGGTGACGATGCTGCTCGACCTGCCGCGCGACCCGGACGAGCTGTGGCGCAGCCTGCGCGACAAGGTGCGCAACCAGGTCCGCAAGGCCGAAAAATGCGGCCTCGTGGCGGAACGGGGGGGAAGGGAACTGCTGCCCGCCTTCTACGACGTGTTCGCAGTGAACATGCGCGACCTTGGCACCCCCGTGTACTCACGGCGCTTTTTCGAGACCATCATGGACGAGTTCCCCGACGAAACGCACATCGCCGTCGTCCGGGACGGTGCCCGCGCCGTGGCCGCGGCATTCTGCTATGCCCACGGTTCCGTCTTCGAGGTGCCGTGGGCCTCGTCGCTGCGCTCGCACCGGCAGTGCTGCCCCAACAATCTGCTCTACTGGGAGTGTCTGCGCACGGCATGCCGCGAGGGGTTCCCCGTGTTCGACTTCGGTCGCTCATCGCGCGACAGCGGCCCCTGGCGCTTCAAGGTGCAGTGGGGCGCGCGCGAAGTTCCCCTGAGTTGGGAATACCTGTTGGCCGACGGCGCGCCGCTGCCGGACCTGAACCCGTCCAATTCCCGGTTCGGCCTTGCGATACGGGTGTGGCAGCATCTGCCCGTGGGATTGACCCGCCTCATCGGTCCCCACATCGTCAGGAGCATCCCATGACCTCGTTGGCGCAGGCGTTCTCGGCACCGTTCCGCCATCTGCCGCCTGGTGGGGTGCCCCTGTCGCCGGGCGACATGCTGGCCGCCTGCGGAACAGTCTGGGCAACATGGCGCCAGGGCGCCCTGGCCGGTCAGGAAGAGCTTGAGCATCTGGGAACCGCAGTGGGCCGCATGACCGGTTGCCGCCATGCCTTCGCCTTCGGGTCGGGTCGGGCCGGGATGTCGGTGGCGTTACGCGCCATGCGCGCACTGTCGCCGGACCGCGACGTGGTACTGCTGCCCGCCTTCACCTCCTATTCCGTGGCGGCGGCGGCGGTGCACGCGGGCCTGCGGATACGCCTGTACGATCTCGACGCGGAGACGCTGGCGCCAAACACCGGGGATGTGGCGGCGCAGCTCGACGATGCCGTGCTGTGCGTGGTGGTCTGCCACCTGTACGGATATCCGGTGCGCACCGCCGAACTGCGAACGCTGTGCCGCGCGGCGGGGGCCATGCTGCTGGACGACGCCGCGCAGGCCATGGGGGCGCGGTCCGAGGACGGACAGGCCGGGACCACCGGGGATGTCGGACTGTTCAGCCTTGCCCGGGGCAAGAACATCACATCCGTGAACGGGGGGCTCATCGTCACGGACGATGCCGCCCTTGCCGCGAACATCGCATCGCTGGCCCCGTGGGCTGCAATTTCCGGCAGCGTTGCCCCGGCACACGCGGATATCGTCAACGACGTGCGGTTGCTTGCGAAGTGCGTCGCGCTCTGGCTGTTCCTGAATCCACGCCTTTACTGGCTGCCCGCGTCGCTGCCCTTTCTCGGAATCGGCACGTCACGTTTCGCCCCCGACTTCGACATCGAGGCGTTGCGGCCGTTGCAGGCGACCATGGCCTCACGCGGCGTCTCCCGGCTGCCCTCCATAAATGCCGGGCGCGGCCAGGTGGCCGGGGAACTCGAACAGCGTGCCCGGCATGTGGGCGGCCTTCGCACGGTGCGTGTGCAGCCCGGCGCAAACCCCGTGTATCTGCGGTTTCCCGTACTGCCGGAAGGGGGGGACTGGCCGGGGGACGCCGTGCCGGAGGTGCCCCGCCTTGGCATGGTCCGCTCCTACCCGGAGTCCTTGCAGGACCTCCCGCCGCTGGCGCCATACCTGCTGCCGGGCCCCGATTGCCCCACCGCGCGCTGGCTTGCGGCGACGCTGCTGACCCTTCCCACCCACACCCGGGTCACGGAAAGCGACATGGACGCCATGATGGACGCGCTGGCCAGCGGGGCGGGCCGCAACAGGCCGGACGCCATGGACGCGGCGCCACAGAAGGGAGGCGCCCGATGACCATGCTGTTCTGGGGTTCGGCCCTTCTGCTGGCCTACGCGTTCGCGGGGTATCCGCTGCTGCTGGTGGCGCAGGTGCGGTTGGCGCGGCGGCGCGGCCGTGCGTCGGTTCAGGCGGCGGACAATGCATGGACGCCAAAGGTCAGCGTGCTGCTCGCGGTTCACAACGAAGAAGCGGTCATCGAACGCAAGATACGGAATTTCCTTCAGATGGAGTACCCGGAGGACCGGATCGACCTGTACGTGGTCTCCGACGGTTGTACCGACGCCACCGAAACCCTGACGGAACGGTGCGGCTCGCCGCGCGTGCGGTTGCTGCGGCAAACGGAGCGGGGCGGCAAGACCAGGGCGCTGAACCGCGCGGCGGCCGAGGCCGATGGCGACATCTTCGTCTTCACCGACGCCAACGCCATGTTCCGGCCCGACTGCATACGGCGGCTGGTCGAGAGGCTGGCGGATCCGGCCATCGGCCTTGTGAGCGGCGTGAGCGTGTACGTGGATGCCTCCGGTGCGCCTTCGACTGGCGGCGTCTACCGGCGTTACGAGGAGTGGATCAAGGCGCGCGAGAGCGACCTCTTTTCCATCGTGGGGGCCGATGGAGCGGCCTACGCCATGCGCCGGGAGTTCTACGTTCCGCTGGAGCCGGAATACATCAACGACCTCCTGCATCCCATGCAAGTGCTTCTGGTGGGCGGGCGCGCCGTCAGCGAGCCGCGCGCCGTGGTGGAGGAAGAGGCGGATGACGCCGACGCCTCCGTCGAGATGTGCCGCCAGACCAGGATCATGGCCCAATCCTGGCTCATCTGCCTTCGGATGCTGCCGGTGCTGGTGCGCGAGGGACATTGGGGATTTGCCTGGCAGATGCTGTCGCACAAGATGTTGCGCTGGGCCACGCTGCCCCTGCTTGCGGTGTGCGCGGCAAGCGCCCTCTTTCTGTCATCCCGGGGGGGGGCGTATGTGGCCGCGGCCCTGGCGATGGGGGCGGGAGGACTGGTGGCGCTGGCTGGCGCGTTGGGCCGGGGCGGGCTTGCCCGCACGGCGTGGCTGTTCGTCGTGCTGCATCTTGCGGCGGTCAACGGGTTGGTCCGGCTGCTGCGCGGCCATGTCTTCGTGACGTGGACCCCGCGGGGCAGCTAGGACCACGGGGAGGTATGCCATGACGAAGGCCAGGACCGTGATGTCCTTGATCGGGCGGGGAACCCGCCTTGCCTGGAGGATGGGGCGCAAGGTGGTACGCGCCATGCGCGCCGAACATTGCCCGCTGCCGCTTCCCGCGTTCGCGTTCGTCAGGGGCGAGGGGGACATGGCCCGGTTACACCGCGCCTGCCAGCGTTTCGGCATGGCCCGTTGCGTCACTGCGGCCTCGTGGGTGCGCGTGATGATCAGCACGTTGTCATGGCCGTGCAGTTCGCTGGCGTCCAGCATGTTCCACGCCGTGAGCCAGGGAGGCGATGTGGCGCGGCGGTACCGCGTGCCCCGCTGGAAGCAGGTGTGCATGAGCTACGCGGCCGCGATGCGGCACAACATGAACGCCAGGCTGTTCTACGGGTTCGACCTGTTCAGGGCGGATGCTCCTAGCCCCGGCAGCTTCATCATGCCGCATGAACTCAAGATCATAGCCGAAGTGCTGTCCTCGACCAGCATGGCGCCCGACATTTCCACGCGTATCGCCTTTCTCCAGCGTTGCGAGGAACTGGGCCTGCCGTGCGTTCCCGTCCTTGCCCGGTTCGGCACCGACGGCAAGGCCGCGTGGACCGATGGAGCCGCGCAGGCCGCCTGCGGCCGCGATCTCTATCTCAAGCCCGCCGACTGGAGCGACGGACCCTGCGGCGAACTGTGGCAGTGGCACGGAGGACAGGGCTGCTGGCAGCGGCACGGCAACAAGGCCACGCTGGACGACATCGCTGAACGCGGGGTGGAACTGGCAGCCGGAAGGACCATGCTGTTGCAGCCGTTCGAGCCCGCGCATCCGACATTGCGCCCGCTCGGGCTGCTTGGTTCCTGCTCGGTGCGTTGCTTTACCCTTGCGGCCCTCGGGGGCGAGCCGCACTTCATCGCCGCGGCCATGCGGATCCCCGGCGGCTGGTGGAGGGCGGAGTGCGGCCCCGAGTTCGGGCTTACCGCGCGCGTCGTGAACCTTGAGACCGGGGAACTCGGCGATGCCGTGAAGCCACGTTCTCCGCACCGTTGGCGGCGGCACCCGGAAACGGGCGAAGTGATCGCCGGACTGTGCCTGCCGCTGTGGGACAGGGCCAAAAGCCTGGCCGCCGAAGCTCACCGCAGGATGCCCGACTACCCGGTCATGGCCTGGGACATCGTCATCGGCACCAGCGAGCTGCGCCTGCTTGGCGGCAGCCCGGCCCCCGCCATCGACATAGCGCGTTTTCCGGCTGGCGAGGGGATGGACGACGAACGGTTCGCCAATTTCATCCTTGCCCATTGCGAAAGGCTGGGGGCGGTCGCCGCCGTTCACTAACCGCCGCGCTCCTTCCCGCGCCCGGTGTGCGGGGGCGGGAGACGGCCCAGAAGGCATCATCCTGTGGAACTGGTCGCCATACATCTCCTGACGCTGGTGGGGTTCACGCGGATAGCGGAACTGTTCCCCGTGCTGGCGCCGTTGCAACTGGGCAAGATCGCCTTCGCGCTCGGCGCCGTGGTTCTGGCCGCCTGCCTGAGCCGCCACAGGGGGCCAGGGAGCCTTTTCGATCTGCCGCTCCTGAAGCCCGTGCTGCTGCTGTTTCTGCTCGCGGCATTGAGCGTGCCCCTCAGCGTATGGCGTTCGGGTGCGCTCGAAAGCTTCGAGGGGGTGACCAAGACGATATTCATTTTCGCCGTGCTCTCCTTTGCCGGGGCTCGCACGGGGGGGAATTCCGTCCGGCTCGCGCTGCTGATCGGGGTGGTGGTGCTGGGCGGGATGATGGTCGTGGAAAAGGGCTCGGGCCGCGCCTTCGTGAGTTCCACGTACGATGCCAATGACATAGCGCTGTTGTTCGCCATGTTCCTGCCCGTGCTTGCCGCGGAGGGAATGGCCCAGCGGGGCATCATGCGACTCGTCGCGTGGGGCGGGGCGTGCATAGCCCTGCTGGGCATGGCCATGACCCAGTCCCGCGGCGGGGTCATCGCATTGGCCGTGGTTGCCCTGCAGATGGTGTTGTCATCGCGGCGCAGGGGGCTGCTGTTGCTGGCCCTGGGCGTGGCGGGCGCCATCTTCTACCTGAGCGCGGACACGGCCTACTGGGACCGCTTCGCCCTCGTCGGCGATGCCAGCGACGACTACAACATGACAGCCGACACCGGGCGCCTGCAACTGTGGAAAAGCGGTCTTTCGATGCTGCTGCGCAACCCGGTGCTCGGCGTTGGCGTGGGACAGTTCGCGGCGGCCAACTACACGTTCGGCAACGGCGCATACCTGACGGCGCACAACACGTACATTCAGGTGGCGACGGAAATGGGCGTGTTCGCCCTGTGGGTCTATGTTTGCCTGTTGCGGAACATCATCGCGTTCGCAAGGGAAGGCGCCGCATCTCCAAGCCTCGACGAGGCGGCGCGCATGCGCTGGCTGGGCGTGCGCTACGGCATTACCGCGTTCATGGTGGGGATTTTCTTCGTTTCCCAGGCGTTCGCCATATCGTTCTACGGCTTCATGGCCATGGTATCGGCCATGCGGTCCGGGCAACAGGCACTTGACGTCCCGGTGGCCGTGCAGGCCGAGCCGGCATCGGCCGGAAGCCGACGGCGGGACCGGAAGGGACGCGACACACGCACCCGGTCGCGCCGGTCGCCGCTGGCGGACACCCGCTGGAACGGTTTGCCGCCGCTGCGCAGGGCAGGCAAGGCGGGGCAGGACGTATGAGCACGCTCGGCTATTTTGCCCGCAATTCCGTGATCCGCATCCTGTCCTTCGCGGTGGGGGTGGCGTTCGCCCTGCTTGTCACTCCGACCGTCGTGGGGGCCATGGGCAAGGCCCAGTACGGGGTGTGGGTGCTGGTAAGTTCCATTGTCTGCTATTTCCTGCTGCTGGAAGGCGGGGTGATGCAGGCGGTTTCAAAGTACGCTGCGGCGGCGCACGGCCGGAACGACCAGCAGGAGGTGGACCGGGTCTTCACGGTGGGCGTGGCCCTGCACGGGCTTTCCTGCTGCGTGTCGCTGCTGGTTACCGCCGCCCTCGTCTACGGCGCCGATTTCTTCGATGCCCGGCATGTTTCCCCCGGACGCCTGCGCCTGTGCCTGTTGATCTACAGCAGTTGCCTCGCGGCGATGTTCCTGTTCCGGAGCCACATGGGCATCATCATGGCCGAGATGCGCTGGACGCTTATCGCCATGCTGGCCATGCTCCGCAGCACGATCACCAGCCTGGTGGTGCTGTTCTCGATCAACGAGTCGAACGGTCTGGTGCTGCTTTCCGCCGTGAACGGCGGCGGCTTTCTGCTGGAATCGCTGCTGTGCGTCCTGATCGTCAAAAGGTGCGGGAGCGCCCGGTTCCGTCCGCGTCTGTTCAACCGTGCCCTGGCCTGGGAGATGCTCGGCTACGGATGGGCCTTCACCGTGACCCAGATCGGCGAGTCCATGCGCTACCGGTCGCAGAACTACATCATCGCGTGGTTCATGGGCGTGCGCGAGGTGGCGGTGTTTTCCATCGCCATGCAGTTCGTGGGGTATTTCCTGAGCCTGATGCAGAGCGCGTTCGGGATCATGGTGCCGTACTTCAGCCGTCTTCAGGCCGATGGCGACGGCGAGGGAACCCGCGCGACCCTGTTGTTCTCCCTGCGGCTCAGCTACATGGCGTCCTCCCTGATCGCGGCCTGTCTCATCTTCTACGGCAGGCCCTTCATCCTGCTCTGGCTCGGCGAGGGGTTTTCCCCTTCGTATGACGCACTGGTGCCGTTGAGCCTGGGCGCGGCGCTTTCCCTGGGCATGCTGCCCGCCGACGGGTACCTGCTGGGAACAGCCACCCACCGGACCCTGGCGCGTTGCGCCATGGCCGAAGGCGTGCTGATCGTCCTGCTTTCGCTGCTGCTGGTCACCCCGTACGGCATAGTGGGCGTGGCCTGGGCCTATCTGCTCGCGTCGGCCCTGTTCCGCGCGGGAATCGTGCCGTGGCTGGTCTTTACCCATGCGGGCATGTCGCTGCTCGTCTACCTGCGGCTGCTGGCGGAGTTGGGCGTCACCCATGTCCTGCCGCAGGTGCTGTGTTTCCTGCTCATCCACGATGCATTGGGGCAGGGGTACTGGCAACTGCTGTTCTACTGCTGCGTCCAGGCGGGCATTGCGGTGGCCATTCAGGTGGCGCTGCTGCGCTGGGGCGGCAAGAGCCCGCTGGTCGCGACGGCCCAGGGGAGGGCGGCATGATCAAGGGCCGCGACTTCATCGTCTTTTCCGACGACTGGGGGAGGCATCCTTTCAGTTGCCAGCATATCATGCGCCACTTTCTGCCCGGCAACCGCATCCTGTGGGTCAACACCATAGGCATGCGCCTGCCCCGCCTGTGTCTTTACGACGTGAAGCGGGCCTTCGAGAAGGTGCGCTCCTGGGCGGATCCCGCACCTCCGGTGGCGTTGCCGCTGGGGCTGCGCGTCATCTCGCCGGTAATGGTCCCCCTGTCCCCGCTGGCGTCGGTGCGGGCCTTCAACCGGCGCAGCGTGCTGGGCGCGGTGGCGCGGGCATCGCGCGATCTCGACCTGCGCGATCCCATCCTGCTGGCCACCGTGCCCAACGCGGCGGACTACGCGGGCCTGTGTGGAGAGTCGCTGGTGGTCTACTATTGCGTGGACGAGTTCAGCGTGTGGCCGGGCATGAACCTGCCGGAGATGGTGCGCGAACTGGAAGCCGACCTGCTGCGCAAGGCCGACCTGGTCATGGCGGTTTCGGACGAACTGGTCGCCCGCAAATCCAACGGGCGCGGACCCACGCACCTTCTGACCCACGGCGTGGATTTCGAGCACTTCAGCGCGGCCATCGGTCCGGTTTCCGCGGCGGGCCTGCCCGAAGCACTGCGTTGGCTGGAAGGGCCTGTCATCGGTTTCTACGGGCTCATCGACAGTCATCTGGACATCGATCTTCTTGCGGATCTGCTTGCGGCCCGTCCGCACTGGAACGTTGTGCTCATCGGAACCCGGCGCATTCCGCTGGACGCTCTGGAGCGGTTCCCCAACTTTCTCTGGTTGCCGGCAGTGCCGTACGGCGAATTGCCCAGGTATGCCGCACGGTTCGACGTGGCCGTGATTCCGTATGTGGTGAACGAGCACACCTGCACGGCGAACCCCTTGAAGTTGCGCGAGTACCTGGCCACCGGCAAGCCTGTGGTGGCAACGCCCATGACGGAGGTGCTGCGCTTTGACGGCGTGGTGCGCATCGCGGCTTCCAGCGATGCCTTCGTGGCCGCCATCGAGGACGAATTGCGCAGCCCCACTCCGGCGGCCTCCCGGTGGGAGGTGCTTGAGGGAGAAACCTGGAAGGACAAGGCGGAACTTGTTTCCTGCTGGATCGAAGAGGCGTTGGCCGCGAGCGGGGCGCCACGGCCGTTGGAGGGGACGACATGAGCCGGCCGAAGGTGTGCGTGTTTCTGGCCACCGCCACTCTGGGCGGCATGGGAAAGGCCCTGGTGCAGTTTCTGCGCACCGGGGGGCTGGCCATGTGCGATCCCGTGGTGGTGGCCTACTCCTTCGGCGAACCGTGCGAGACGGAGTTCACGTCGGCCGTCCGGGAGTCGGGCGCGCCCATGGCCTGCCTGCACCAGCGCTGGCGCTACGATCCGACGCTGGTGGCGCAGGCGTTGCGGATCGTGCGCGAGAGCGGGTGCGCCATGCTTGAGTCGCACGGCTACAAGAGCCACGTGGTGTGCGCCTGTCTGCACCTGCTGACCGGTTTGCCGTGGGTGGCCTTCGTGCATGGCTGGACCGCGGAAAGCTGGAAGATCCGGGCATACCGTGTGCTGGACCAGCTGGTGCTGCCACTGGCCACGCGGGTGGTGGCGGTTTCGGAATCGCTGGGCAACCAGCTGTGGGCAGGGGCGCGGCGCCGGATGGTGGTCATCCCCAACGCGGCGGATCCGGAAGAATTCGATGGCACGCCCGGGCGAAACATCCGGAAGGAATGCGGCATTCCGGAAGATGCCGTCGTGGCCGGGGTGGTGGGGCGCCTGAGCCCGGAAAAGGGGCAACTGCACTTCCTTCGTGCGCTGGCCCTTGCGCGGGGGAGGCAGCCTGCCTTGCAGGGCATTCTGGCGGGAGACGGCCCGGACGCGATGTCGCTGCGCGAAGAGGCGCGGCGGCTGGGGCTGAACGGTTCCGTTCATTTCCTCGGTCACGTGGGGGAGCCATTGAGCGTGTACAGGGCGCTGGACATGGTCGTGCTGCCGTCGCTCAGCGAGGGGATGCCGCTTGCCGCGCTGGAGGCCATGATGTGCTCCCTGCCCGTGGTGGCCACAAGGGTCGGCGGCGTGCCGGAGGTCGTGCAGGACGGGCGTACGGGTGCCCTCGTGCCCGCCGCCGATGCGGAACGCCTGGCCGAAGCCGTTACGGGCCTGGCGGACGACCCCGCCTTGCGCGCCCGCTACGGAGAGGCGGGCCGGGAACGGGTGATGGCATGCTTCACGCCGGGGCGGCGGGCGGAGCGCATCGTGCATCTCTATCAACATCTGACGTCGGCGGTTCGGGCATAAGGAGTCGGAAATGGGAGGCTGGGCGGCATTCAAGGTAGCCATCAGAAAACGCGAAACGCCCTTTCATGCGCGATTGTACGACATGGCGAAGTTCATCTTCGGCATTTCCATGCCTGTGGTGCCGGGGCTGCATTCCTTTCTCTACAACGAATGGGCAACCAGGACGTCCATCTGGCACAATTTCTGGCGCGTCGTGTACTATGAGCCGATGTTCAAGTCGCAGTGCAGGCGCGTGGGTAAGAATTTCAGAATGTGGTATTCCGGAAACGGGACAACGCGTATTCTTGGAAATCTTGGAATATACATAGGTGACAACGTTGCAATGTTCGATAAGGTGTCTCTTGTTGGACTTACAGTTTATGATGACCCTGAATTGCATATCGGAAACAATGTGTACATAGCGCCATTCGTGCGCTTCATGGTGGCAAAGCGTATAGATGTTGGGGATTACAGCATGGTCGGCTGCCACATCATCATGGACAACTCCGGACACCCCGTGGCGGATGCGCGCGCCCGCATGATGCCGGGGGGCGGGCATCCCTCGAAGAACGGGGTGCGGCCGGTGCGCATAGGCGCCCTGTGCTTTCTCGGGGAGGCCAGCGTCATCTATCCCGGCACCACGGTGGGTGACGGGGTGGTGGCGAAGGTAGGCACGCACATCATGGGCGAGATTCCTCCATTCTGCCTCATCGAAGGCAACCCGTGCCGCATCGTGGGCAAGCTCCCCATCAACGACGATCTGACGGAAGTGTTCGGGGAAGAGCGTGTGCAGGCTTGGCGCAAGGCTCAGGATGCCGTGGTGCTGGATGCGTAACGGCGGGAAACCGCTCCGACGGCGGAAACGCGACCCTGTGGCGGGATGGTGTGACGATGGTCAGAAACATGCTGAAAGCATTCGTGCTCGTATGTGCCGTGCCATTCTACGTGCTGCACCGGCTTGAGGCGCTCGCGCTGGGGCGCGAACGATCCTTCGCGGGCATGACGCAACTGCTGGCCCTGCTTCCAGGCGTGTACGGCGTGCTGTTGCGCGTGGCGTTCCTGCGTCTGGCGCTGCACGGATGCACGCCGGCATGTGTGGTGGAGTTCATGACCACCTTCGTGACGCCGCAAACGGTCATTGGCCGCAACGTGTACATCGGGGCTTACTGCAACATCGGGCATGCCGACATTGGCGACGACAGCCTTCTGGGCACCCACGTCATGGTCACCAGCGGCAAGCAGACCCACTTTTTCGACGATCCCGACGTGCCCATCAGGCTTCAGGGCGGGCGGGACGAGTGCGTGCGCATCGGCAGGGACTGCTGGATAGGAAATGGCGCCATCGTCATGGCCGATGTCGGTGACGGGTGCGTGGTGGCGGCGGGCAGCGTGGTGGCGGAGGCGTTGCCGCCGTACAGCATCGCGGCGGGCATTCCGGCGAGGGTGCTGGGCAGGCGCGGTGAGCGCCGGGAACGGGAGGCGGCATGAAACCCCATGTGATGCAGCTCATCTTCCGGATGTTCCCGGGGGGCGCGGAGCGGCTTGCCCTGACCACGCTGGAGAAGGCGAGTCCCCATGTGCGGGGGACGGTCTGCGGCCTGTTCGGCGGGGAGGGGCCGCTTGTGCCCGAAATAGAGGCCCGGGGCCTTGCCTGGCGCACGCTGGACGTCATCGGAAGGCCGAGGCTGACGGGCATCGCGCGGCTTGCCGCCCTGCTGCGCCGCGAAAAGGTGGACATTCTGCACGCGCAGGACTCCTATCTGTTGCAATGGGCGGTCCCGGCGGCGTGGCTCACCGGTGTGCGGCTGGTCTACACCGAGCATGCGACGCACGGTTTCGAGACGCAGCCTCGCGCCCGGCTGCTGGTGCGGCTGCTGGCGCCGTTTCTGGGGGGCATTTCGTGCGTCACGGAAACATTGCGCAACTATATGGTCGATGTGCTGGGTGTTGCCCCTCATCGGCTGCGGGTGATCCGCAACGGGGTGGATACCGTGCGTTTCTCGCCCGCCGGGCCAGGGGAACAGGTGGCGGAACTGCCCCCGGGCTGGGCGGAAGGTGGCCTGGTCTACGGAAACGTGGCCCGGTTCTGTGATGCCAAGGACCATCCGGGCCTGTTGCGGGCCTTTGCCGCCGTTCGGGCCACCCATCCGGACGCACGCCTGCTGCTCGTGGGCGACGGTGAGCGGCGCGACGAGGCGGAACGCCTGTGTGGTGAACTCGGGCTTGAAGGGGCCGTGCATTTCACCGGCACGCGGCGTGACATTCCCGAATTGCTGCGCGCGATGGATGTCTTCGTCCTGTCGTCCCGGTACGAGGGCATGCCGGTGGCCGTACTGGAGGCGATGGCCTGCGGCATTCCCGTGGTGACGACCGAAGTGGGCGGCATCGGGGAATTGGTGACGGATGGCGAGACGGCCCGCGTGGTGCCCCCGCATGACGTGCAGGCCCTGGCCTCGGCCATGCGCTGGATGGCCGACAATCCGGCGCACAGGCAGGCCATGCGCGAGAAGGCCATGGAAATGGTCCGCTCGCGTTGCAGCGACGAAGCCATGTTGCGCGGCTATCTGACTCTGTACGGCGTCGGGGAGGCGCACACATGACAACGCACAGCAGGAGAGTGGCGCGTGGGCAGCATGCGCAGGCCGCACCGACAGGGAGCCGCCCATGACGCTTGCCGCCGCGTTCCGCCAGCACCCGCTGCATTTCGTGCCGGTTCTCGCCATGTTCGTCGTGGTCTACCACGCCATCGTCATGCGCATGGTGGGCGACTGGAGCTTTGACCCCAACTATTCGCACGGGTTCCTGGTGCCGTGCCTGTCAGCGTGGTTTGCATGGCGCAGGTGGCCGCAACTGCGCGAAGCCGGGGTCACCCCGTCCCTTTGGGGACTCCCGCTGCTGGGGCTTGGACTTGTGCTGCTGCTGTTCGGCTCGGTGACGCTGGAACTGTTCACGTCGCGGGCCTCGCTGGTGGTGCTGCTGGCCGGAACGATACTCTATCTTTACGGGACCGAGGTGTTCCGCCTCTTGCGTTTTCCGGTGGCGTACCTGCTGTTCATGGTGCCCCTGCCGTACACCGTTTACGACGCCCTGGCCCTGCCGTTGAAGGGCTTGGTGTCCGCCGTCGCAACGGGCGGCATCCGCCTCATGGGGCTTCCGGTGCTGCGGGAGGGCAACGTGATCATTTTTCCCAACATAACGCTCGAGGTGGTGGACGCCTGCAGTGGCCTGCGTTCCCTCATGAGCCTGGCTGCGCTGGGGACGGCCTTCGCCTTCCTGTTCCTTCCGGCCGGGTGGCGGCGCTGGGTGCTGGTGCTGGCCACCGTGCCCATTGCCGTTGCCGCCAACACCCTTCGTGTTTTCGTCACGGGTGTGCTGTCCTGGTACATGGGGGCTGGCGCGGCAAGCGGCTTCTTTCATGAATTCGAAGGGATGGTCGTTTTCGCCGTGGCCATGGCCTTCACCGGGGGTCTGGGCATTGCCTTGGGGCGCTTCCATCAGGACCAGGTCGGAAAGGAGTGAATGCAGATGCGCATCAGGGTGTTGGTGGTGCTCCTGTTTCTTGCCGCTGGCGCTTACGTCAGTCATGCCCGTGTCGAATCTGCCGTGCTGCCGCAACGGGCCCTGAGTGATTTTCCGCTCGCGCTGGGCGAGTGGCGCAGTACGGGGCAGGTGTTCTTCGACAGCGAGACGATGGCCGTGCTGCGTCCCACGGATTATCTGGTGCGCCTGTATACGAACGGCGCCGGGCGCAGGATCGGCCTTTACGTGGGGTTTCATGGCGGGGGCAAGGGCGCGGGCGCCATACATTCGCCGCGCAACTGCCTGCCCGGTGCCGGTTGGTTGCAGGTCGATTCGGCCCGTATGGACGTGCCGACCCCGGCGGGTGCCGTGCAACTCGTCAGGGCCACGTACGCCAAGGAGGCCGAGGGGTCTGTCTACTATTACTGGTACGAGGTGCGGGGCGAGACGATGACCGACGACATGGACCTGAAGCTCGCCGAATTGCGCAACGCCGTTCTGTATGGCCGCAGGGATGCCGCGTTCATCCGGCTGGATGTTCCGGTGCACCAGGCCGAAGGAGCCGACGCGGACGTGGCTGCCTTCATTGCCCAGTTATACCCGCAGTTGCGCCTGTTCCTGCCGCGATGACTGTTGGGAAAAAGGGAAATACCGGGGCCGCCGGGTTCACGGAAAACCGGCGCCGCGGCCTTCGGGTGAAAGGAAAGCGACATGCCTGGCCTGCTTATCATCGATGACAACGAAGACGTGCGCAAGCAGTTGCGCTGGGGCCTGTCCAAGGAGCCGTACCCGCTCTATCTGGCCGGCTCCACGGAAGAGGCGCTTGCCCTGCAGCGCGGGCATTCGCCAGCCGTGGTGACGCTGGACCTTGGCCTGCCGCCGGACGCCGAGGGCACGTCCGAAGGCTTTCGGGCGCTGGACGCGCTGCTGAAGCAGGATCCGCGCGTGCAGGTCATCGTCGTGACCGGGCACCACGATGTGGAGAACGCCCTGCGGGCCATACAGGGGGGGGCCTATGACTTCTGCCACAAGCCCGCCGACCTGGAAGTGCTGAAGATCGTCATCAGCAGGGCGTTCTTCCTGCATGGCCTGCGCGACAATGTCGGCGCGCCCGTGAAGCGGCAGGGGGAATGCCAGGGCATAGTGGGACAATGCCCCGCCATGCTCGCGGTATTCGAGACCATCAACAAGGTGGCGGCCTCGGACGTGCCGGTGCTGGTCACCGGCGAATCCGGCACTGGCAAGGAACTGGTGGCCCGGGCCATACACGCCTTCAGCCGCCGCACGTCCATGCCGTTCGTGGCCATCAACTGCGGCGCCATTCCGGACAACCTGCTGGAGGCGGAATTCTTCGGGTACGAGAAGGGCGCGTTCACCGGTGCCACGCAACGTGTGCAGGGCAAGGTGGAATACGCGGACAATGGCACCCTGTTCCTGGACGAAATAGGGGAACTGCCCCCCAACCTTCAGGTCAAGCTGCTGCGGTTTCTGCAGGAAATGGTGATCCAGCGGGTAGGCGGGCGCAAGGACATCCGGGTGGACGCACGCATAGTGGCCGCGACCAACCGCGACATCCAGTCCGAAATCGCCTCCGGGAGGTTCCGTGAAGACCTGTACTACCGCATAGGCGTCGTACCCGTCGTGTTGCCGCCTCTGCGCACGCGTGGCGACGATATCCTGCTGCTTGCCCAGCATTTCCTGGAGCGTTTCGCAAGGGAGGGCAACCACCAGGTCAAGACGCTTTCGCCAGCGGCCACACAGACCATGCTGCGCCACAACTGGCCGGGCAACGTGCGCGAGCTGGAAAACAAGGTGCGGCGGGCGGTCATTTTCGCCAGCGGCCAGCACATTTCACCGGCCGATCTGGGGTTTGACGACGCCATGCCCGCAGAGGCACCCGCCCAGCCGCGTCCGGAAGGCACCCTGAAGGAGGCGCGCAACGCCCTGGAGCGGGACATCGTGCTGGCCGCGCTGGAAAAATGCTCCGGCAACATCGTGCAGGCATCACAGACCATCGGGGTCAGCCGTCCTACTTTTTACGACCTGCTGCGCAAGCACGGCATAGAGATATGACGTCCCGTCCGGTCAACGGAGAAAACGAGGGATACGGACAGCCGGTCCCGGCAAGGCCGCCCAGGAGGCACACCATGTCGTTCGCCAACGCCAGCACCCACGTCGCGACGGGTCCCGACACGTCCGGGTGGCACGGGGCGCGCCGGGCAATTCGCGCCTTGTCGGGGCTGTTTTTTGCGCTGCTTCTTGCGCTGGCGCCCGCCATGCCTTCGGCGGCTGCCGAGGAGGATGTCCGGAGCGGCTTCCAGCCCCGGGGGCCGGGGGGAGGCGGGGGCATGTATGTGCCGTCGATTTCTCCGTACGACGCCAGGTTGGTGTTCGTGGCGTCGGACATGGGTGGGGTGTACCGGTCCGAGGACGGTGGTGGAAGCTGGCGGCTGATTCCGTACCGCCAGGGGCTGCAGTTCACGCAGGTTTCTCCGCCCATGGCGCATTTTCCTGGCCGCATTGCCTGGATCACGCAGCGGAACCGGGTCACCGTGAGCGATGACGGCGGAAAGACCTGGCGGACGCAGCCCGAAGGCCCATGGAAAAATGCGCCTGTCACGCGTCTTGCCGCTGTGCCGGGATCGCCCGATGCGCTGCTTGCCAGCACGCAGGATGCCGTGTGGCGTGGCGAATTTTCCGCCAGCGGCCAGCCGGGTGCCTGGCGTCAGGTGATCGATGGCGGCAGCAGCGAGATCGTGGCGCTGGGTGGTTGGCTGTACACCTTCGTCAGGAACGGCGAGTTCCTGGCCAGTCCGGACGGGGGGCGAACCTGGAAGACCGCCGCGCCGGGCGGACAGCCGTCGGTGGGGGGGCGGGTCGCGTCGCTTGCTGGCGGCATGGACGCGAAGGGAATGGTCCTGCTGGCCTCCGTGGAGGGGGTCGGCATCATGCGGTCCACGGACGGGGGGCAAAGCTGGAGCAGGGGCAAGGCCGGGTTCGAGAACGAACGGCATCTGGCCATGGCTCCCGGCCAGACCGACGTGGCCTACGCGGCACAGACCAATGGCGTGGCGCACAAGCAGCTCTTGCGCACCACCGACGGCGGCAGGACCTGGGACAAGTGCTTCCGCATGGCGATGCCGTGGGACAAGGTGAGCTTCGGCACCAACGTCGAGCGTTCCTGGGTGCAGACGCAACTGGGATGGGGCTACTATTTCACCTCCAACCCGCTGGCCGTGAATCCGGCGGGCGATGGCCTGCTGCTGCTGGCGACGCAGGGCGACCTGTACGTCAGCCGCGATGGCGGAGAATCATGGCAGCAGGCCATGTCGGCCGTGCAGCATGCCGCGGATGGCGGCGCGGCGCCGGTGCTGAGTTCCATCGGGCTGGAGGTGACCAGCGCCTGGGCATACCTGCACGACCCCCACGACCCGCAACGCCAGTACATTGCCTATACGGACATAGGTTTCGCGCGCTCGGTGAACCAGGGACGTTCCTGGACGTGGTCGGCCAAGGGGTCGCCGTGGACCAACACCTTCTACGACGTGGTGTTCGACCCGGCCACGCCCGGCCGCATGTACGCCGCCGCCAGCATGCGGCATGACATTCCCCATGCTCAGGAACTGTTCCCCACCAACATGAAGTTCGCCATTCACGCCATGGGCGGCGTGGTGGCAAGCGACGACCACGGGGCCACGTGGCGGGTGCCTTACGACCCCAAGGGCGGGGAGGCACTGCCCAGCCAGACCTGCACCACCGTGGCGCTGGACGATCGGTCCCCGCCCGCGGCCCGGGTGTTGTACGCCGGGCTTTACGGCGAAGGGGATGACGACAGGGCCGGTGTCTACAAGTCGGTGGACGGCGGCAGAAGCTGGCGCACCGCGAGCCGGGGCCTCGGCACGTCGGGCAACCTGCATGTGTACAGACTGCGCATCCATCCGGCAACGCGCGAGCTGTATTGCCTGATCACCGGCATCAGCGGCAAGGGCACCAACTTCACCATCCCCGGAGGGCTGTGGAAGTCGCCCGATGGCGGTGACACCTGGCAGAACCTCACGGCGGGCAGCCCGCTGGCCTGGTGGGCCACCAACCTGGCGTTCGATCCCGTCGATGCCCGCGTCATCTACGTTTCCGCGGCCACGGCGCCGGGCCACTGGCTGGAGGGCGGCGTGTACAAGACTGCCGACGGCGGCAGAAGCTGGAAGCAGGTGCTCAGCGACAAGGGCATCATGCAGGCGGCGGGCGGCGACAGCTTCGACCACACCATGGCGGTGGTGGTGCACCCGGACAACCCCCGGCTGATCTATGCGGGAACAACCCTGCACGGGCTGCTCTACAGTAGGGACGGCGGGGAATCCTGGCGGCATTTCGCCGGTTTTCCCTTCGCCGCCATCACCGGAGTCACGTTCGATCCGGCGGACCGCAAGCGCATGATCGTCACGACGTTCGGCGGGGGCGTGTGGTCCGGGCCGATCCTTCCGGAGGAATAGTCATGGGACGGGCGCTGGTCACATCCGCAAGAACGCGCGTTGCCTACAACATCTGCAAGAGCCTGGCCCGTCGCGGGGTGGAGGTGGTGGTGGCGGATGCCCAGCCGCATGCCATGTCCTTCCATTCGCGGCATGCGGTGGGGACGGCCCGGTATGTTTCGCCCTTCGTCGACGAACATGGTTTCATCGACGATCTGGTGCGGCTTGTCGAGCAGGAGCGCATCGACGTGCTGGTCCCGGTGCTGGAGGAAACGTACATGGTTGCCCGCCACCGTGACCGCCTGCCCTCCCGCGTGGGATTGTGCCTGGCAGGATATCGCGCCCTGGTGGAACTGCACGACAAGGAGTCGCTGCGGACGCTGGCGAACCGCCTGGGGGTGCCCATGCCGGAAACCGTGTCCCTGGCCGCCGTGCTGGCATCACCCGGCATGGCCGACGGGATGGCGTATCCGCAGGTGGTCAAGCCCCGGCAGGGCGGCGGTGGGTGGGCCGTGGAAGAGGCGACGACGCCGGACCGCCTGCGGGCGCTTGCCCATGAACGGGCCGCCAGCGGCGGGCTGGCCCAGCGGAAGGTGGACGGTGATACCGTGTGCGTCGCCATGCTGTACGACACCGGGAAAATGGTGGCCTGCGACACCTACCGCGTGATCGAGGCCTACCCGTGGCCCTACGGCCAGGGCACGTTGCGGGAATCGTTTTCGTGCCCGGCAGCGGAGCAAGGCCTGCGGACCCTGCTCGACGCCATGGCCTGGACCGGCGTGTGCGAGGCGGATTTCATTGTCGAGCCAGGCAGTGGAAAGGCCTTTCTCATCGACGTCAACCCCAGGTTCTGGGGGTCGCTGGCACACAGCCAGACACGCGGCATCGATTTTTCCTACTACTATTACAAGTTGGCGAAGAACGAGCGGGACTTCCGGGTGCCGGAATCCGCGCCCGGCGTGGTCACGCGCTGGCTGGGCGGAGATGTCATGCGCCTTGGTGCGCAGTTCGTGAACGCGCGCGGCAAGGCGGCCTTTCTCGCCAAGGCGTTGCGTGGCCACAGGCGAGCGGCTGCCTATGACGATTTCGATCTTTCGGACCCGCTGCCCATGCTGGCGTGGTGTTGCGGGCAGGCGTTGAAGGCGGTGCGGCGGGCCTGGGGAATGCCCATGCCGGGCGAGGGGCTGTGCGGCCAGTGGGAATGAGCGGGGGAACGACCGCGTTGGATCGATCATAGAGGGGGTTGCCGGAAGGAGTCGTTATGACACGTGCGACGCAAGACAGAAATGCCACGGTGCAGGCGCTGAAGCTGCTGTTTCTGCTGTGCATCTGCTACGGGCACATTTTTGCGGAAGGTCCGGGCGCTTCCCTCATGCACACGCTGCCCATGCGTTTGTGGTGGGTGCCGGGAGATGTGGGCCTGTTCTTCTTTACCGCCACGTCCGGCTATTTCACCACGTTGCGCTATCCCTCGCCGGACAGGATGGAAGGGTACTGGACGCGCAAGGTGTCGCGCCTGTTCGGGTTGTTCCTGTTCCTGAACGCGGTGCTGGGGTGCGTTTTCCTGGTCACGGGGCGCAGCGGACTGTTCACTCTGGATACGTTGCTCAACCTTGCCGGGCTCAACGGATTTCTGAACTGGTTCCACCTCGGCAATGAAAGTCCCTTCGGCGCGGGCCAGTGGTTCATGACGCTGCTGTTGTTGTTCTACCTCGTCTATCCGTGGCTCGGCAGGGTGGTGACGAGCCCGGCGCGCGGGCGGTTGCTGCTGGGGGGCGGCATCGCGCTGGCCGCCGTGATGCAGGTGGCCGCGCCGTATGGCCACTCGTTATGGTCCACCTCCGTGGGGTTCCTGGCGGGCTTCTGGCTGGCGCGTTTCGGGGGCGGCAATGCCGGGCGCGCCGCCCTGTTCGCGGCCGCCGCATGCGCTGCCGGTGCGGTGGGTTACAGCCTGAGCGGGCACCAGCCGGTGGTGGCATACGCCATCATCGGGCTGGCGGGGTATGCGGCCACGGGGTTCGCCCTGACCGGCATCCACCCCCTGTTGCCTACCCGGCTGGTGGCGGCGTGCGGCGATCTGCTGCTGCCCCTGTACATCATCCACACGTATTTTCGTCTGCCCCTGGCGGACAATCCGTATCTGGACTCCCTGCTGGTGCTGGGCATGAACGTGGGCATCGCGTGGGTGCTGCAAAGGGCGTACGCCGGGCTGGTGCGGCTGACGGCGCTGGTGGCCGGACAGCCGGACACCGCGCGGGGGAGGGCGGCATGATGGCGGACACTGCTGCGTCACCGCGCCGGTCTGGAGGGCGGCTCGCCTCCATCGACGCCATGCGGGGGCTGGTCATGCTGCTCATGACGCTCGACCATGTGCGGGGAGACTTTACCGCCGTGGCGCAGAGGCTGTGGCGTGACGCTTCCGTCCTTCCCGCAAATCCGCTGGAACTCGAAACGACCACCCCGACGTTCTTCCTGATGCGCTGGGTGACCCACCTGTGCGCTCCGACCTTCGTTTTCCTTGCCGGGACATCCGTGAACTTCTGGATGCTGCGCCATGGCCGAGAGCGTTCCGTCGGGCGTTACCTGCTGACGCGGGGCGCCATGATCCTCGGAATCAACATGGCACTCGGGCTGCACGCGCCATTTTCATCCGCCAGGCTGCTGGTGCTCGGCGTGCTGTGGGCCATCGGTTGCTCCATGCTGCTGCTGGCCCTCGTCGTGCGGCTGCCCCGGGCGTTGTCATGGTGCCTGGCGTTGCTGCTGGTGGCCGGACACGACGCGTTGCGGGGGTACATTCCCGAAGGGGAGATGGCCTCGGTGTTGTGGCGGCTTGCGTTCGTGCGGACATACTTCGAAGTGCCCGGCGTCGGCGCGGTATACGCTTTGTACACCGTACTGCCCTGGTTCGGGCTGATGTGGCTGGGCTACCTGTGCGGCGGGGTGTTCCGGATGGAGGTGGAGCGGCGGCGCCGCCTGCTTTCGGCCCTGGGCGCGGGATGTCTTGCGCTGTTCGCGCTGCTGCGGCTTTCGGGCGGGTATGGCGACCCCACATCCTTCATGGCCCAATCCACGGGGTGGCGAACGATGGCGTCTTTCGTGAATGTAGGAAAGTATCCGCCAACATTGCAGTTTACTCTTCTCACGCTGGGCGTCATGTGGCTGTTGCTGGCCTGGTTCGAACGCGGGCGGCGTTTGGAGTTGCTCTGCGTGCCAGGCAGGGCTCCGCTTGCCTATTACGTGCTGCACATCATCTGCATCAGGGGGCTGGCGGCGGTGCTGGCGCTCATGCCCGAGCCGATCCGGGGTGCATCGTTCAGCGCTATGGGCGTGGTCGCGTTTTCCGTCCTGGTGTTCGTGGCCCTCTATCCCGTGTGCTCACGGATCGGTCTTTGGCGGGCCGGTGGGTACCGGATGAGCGGAGGAGCACCGGCATGAACGTCATCCTTGTCCTTGCCGCGGACACGATGCTTGCCCGCGTCATCTGCCGGGCCCTGCACCGCCGGGGATTCGAGGTGCTGGTGGCCGCCGCCGCGGAGTGGCCCATCTGCGCCTATTCCAGGTACGTGCGCCGTACTTTTGTTCATGCGGACCCCACCCGGGACGAAGACGGGTTCATCGACGACCTGCGGCGCATTTGCGAGGAAAACCGGGTTTCCGTGCTGCTTCCGGTACTGGGCGAGGCGGCGGTCATTGCGCGGCACCGCCATCGCCTGGGTTCCGATGTGCGGCTGCTGCTGGGCGCCGCCGATACGCTGGCCATCTTTGCGGACAAGTATCGCACCTACGGGGTGGCGCGCGAGGCGGGCGTGCTGGTGCCCGAATACCGGGCGGTGGCGGACCTTGCGGACGACCCGGCGGCGCTGGCTGCCTTTCCCTGCCCGTGCCTTGCCAAGCCGGTATGGGGGTGGGGCGGGTATGGCATGCACGAGTGCGACGACGCGCAGGCCTTGGCAGCGCTGATCGCGGACATGCCGGAACAGACGCGCGCGGACTATTTCGTGCAACGCAGGATGGCGGGCGACGTCGTGTGCGTGGCCATGCTGTGCGATGCCGGCAGGGTGTACGCCAGCGACACCTTCCGCATCGTCACGTCGTATCCGAGCAGGCATGGGCAATCCACGGTACGGGAGACGGTTCGGTGCGACGCCGCCGTAGAGTCCCTGCGCGGGCTGCTGGAGCATGTGCGGTGGTCGGGGCCGTGCCAGGCGGATTTCATCGTCGATCCCGCAACGGGCGCGCCCTACCTGATAGACATCAATGCGCGCTACTGGAATTCGCTGATCCAGAGCACGGCGCGGGGCATAGATTTCCCCTCCCTGCATTGCATGCTGGCGCTCGGAGAGGAATGCGCGGACGTGGAACCCACTGCCGTCGGGGTGACCACCGCATGGCTCAGCCGGGCGTTGCGGGGCGATCCTGCCCTGGTGCTGCGGCGGATGTTCGCCCGTGGCGGCGGGCTGGCGGGGAGGGGCATCGCCGCCTGCGACGACTGGGATGCGCATGATCCGTTGCCGTTTTTCGTGTGGCCCGTGCGCCACGTGTTGCGCAACATCATGGTGCGACTGACCGCGTGGCGCGGGAATGCCGCCTGAAGCAAGGGGGGAGATGGATATGTCGGTTCTTGGTGGCATCGGCGGCGTGCTGCGGCATTTTTCCTGCTTGCGGCAGAAACGTCAGGGCAAGCCCCCGTTGTCCTTGTGGGGTGTCACGGACGAGGGAGGTGTGCTGGCCGTCGGCGGCATGCCGTGCACGCAGCTTGCGCGTGATTACGGCACTCCTCTTCTTGTGGTCGATGCGGCGGCCCTGCTGCGGCGGGTGCAGGACGTGCAGGCCGTGCTGAACGAGGTGCTGCCCGGTGCCATGCTGACCTATTCGTACAAGACCAACTGCATTCCCGGCATCCTGCGCATGCTCCACGACGCCGGGGTTGGGGCCGAGGTCATTTCTCCCTACGAGTACTGGCTGTCCGAAAGTCTGGGCGTGGACGGCGGGCAGGTGGTCTACAACGGCGTGGACAAGTCGCGCGAAAGCATTGCCAGGGCCGTGGCGCGGGGGACGCTCGTCAACATAGACAGCCGGGACGAGATCGACGTGGTGCTTGCCGAAGCCCGCGAACAGCGCCGCACTGCGCGGGTGGGGCTGCGCCTTGCCCTTAACCGCAGCGCCCAGTTCGGCCTTGATCCCGAAGGAGGCGACCTTGCCCACGTGGTGCGCAACTGCCTTGATGCGCCCGACCATGCGGACCTGATGGCCCTGCATTTCAACGTCACCAGCAACGCCAGGCACAGCGGCTATCACACCCGCTGCCTGTCTCGTGCGCTGGACGTGATGTCGTGGCTGGCCAGGGAGCACGGGGTGCGGATCCGCCTGCTTGACGTGGGCGGGGGCTTCGGCGTGGAGACGAGCAAGAACATGTCTGGAGTGGAATACGGCCTGTATCGCCTGTTTGGCGTGCAGCCGGGGGCGGCGTGGATTGACCCGTTCCAGGATTTTCGCCTTTACCTGCGCGACCTGGCGGACACGTTGCGGGCCTTCTGCACCCAAAATGACCTGCCGGTGCCCGGCGTCTGCATCGAACCGGGCAGGCTGCTTACCAGCAAGGCCGAATTGCTGCTGACGCAGGTCAAGGCCGTGAAGGAACGACCGGGGGCGGAGCCCTTTGCCATAACCGACGCTGGCAGGCTGTCACAGGCATTTCCCTGCGACTTCGAATGGCACGAGGCGTTTCTGGCCAGCGACCTGCGCAGGCCGCCGTCACGCCCGTATACGGTCACCGGCAGGGTCTGCACGAGATCGGACTGGCTCTACAGGGGCAAGTTGCTGCCCGAACTGGCCTCCGGCGACGTGCTGGCGGTGATGGATGCGGGGGCCTACTTTTCGTCCTACGCCATGAATTTCGCCTTTCCCCGGGCTGCGGTGGTTGCCGTGGAGGAAGGAACGGCACGGGTGCTGCGCCGGCGCGAGGACTTCCGGCATCTCGTCGGGATGGACGATGTCGCTCTGGCGGACGTGACCTGGGACGGAGGCGAGCGATGAGCCTGCGCATGGTGCCATGCGGACCGGAGCGTTACGGGGAATGGGATCGCTTCCGCGAGGAACATCCCGCCTGCCCCCTGTTTCATTCACGGCCATGGCTGAACCTGCTGGCCCGGCATCAGGCCGCCCGGCTGGACATGTACCTGATCGAGGACACGCGGGGAGTTGCGGGCATCTTTCCGGTTTTCAGCCGCAATTACGTGGTGGCCAGGGTATTCTCGTCGCCCTACGTGGTCACCGATACGCCGTATCTCGGGCCGCTGGTCCGCGCGGACGTGCCCGACAGGGAGCTGTGGTCGACACTGCTCTCCCATGCCCGCAACGGGGGCATGGACTTTTTGCGCATGTTCACCCGGGTGGGGGTTCCCTTGCCCGATATCGATCCGGCCCTGGCCAGCGTGCAGCGGAAAACCACCCATGTCCTCGATTTGACCCTGGGTGAGGACGCCCTCTGGGAAGGCATGGAAGGACGTTGCCGGACGGCGGTGCGCAAGGCCCTGAAGGATGGCGTCACCGTGGGCGAGGCTGCCGACGACGGGTTCATCGACAGGTACGTGGACATGCTGGAGGGCGTCTACGCAAGGCAGGGCCTTGCCTCGCCCAATGCCCGGCCATTCTACCGCGAAATGTGGAGCATGTTCGGGGGGCGCGAAATCATCGGGCTGATGGCGGTTCACGAAGGAAGGGACATAGCCGGGGCGCTGTTCGTCATGGACCCGCACGACGCGTACTACATAAGCGGCGCTTCGGTGTCCGACGCAGGGCGGGTTTCGCCCAACAACATCCTGCAATGGGAGGCCATCCGGCTTGCCATGGCGAGGGGCGTGAACAGGTACGACTTCGTGGGGTCGGACATTCCGAGAATCGCGAAGTTCAAGCAGAGTTTCGGCGGCATGCTGCATGAGTACTGGTGCATCGAGGCGGCTCCTTCCCGTTTGGCCAGGCTCATGCGGGGGGCCTATCCGTGGCTCAAGCGGCGGCTTGGCAGGGTATGAGGCCGCGATAATGGACGGCAGGGCCAGCGAGCGGGGCGCATGCCCGCGACTGGAGGCGGCGGCATGATCGGCTATGCGCGCATGATGCTTCACAAGTTGAGCAACAACGGGTGCCACGCGCGGATGCGCGAACATCTGGCGCTGGAACGCCTGCCGCACGATGAACTGCGGCACAGGCAGTTCTGGCTTGCGGCAACCTTTCTGAAGCACGCGTATGAAACGGTTCCCTATTACAGGAACGCCATGGACGAATTGGGCCTGCGGCCGGAACACGTGCGCAGCTTTGCGGAATACGGCAAGCTGCCCGTGCTGACGCGGGAAGTGATACGGGAACGCAAGGCAGACCTTGTTTCCTCGGCCATGCCGCGCAAGGTGGTTGCCGCACTGCGTGGCATGGCCGAGGGATGTGTTCCGACGCAGGTGCCGCGCGACAAGGCGGCCCGCGATGAAACACAAGCCAACTGGCTGCTTTGCCTTACGTTCGCGGGGTGGACCCTGGCTGACATGGTGGTCAGACTGTACACTGCTTCGGGCGCGGAGGCGGGCAACCTGGTGCAGCCAGGGGTGCGTGAATGGTTGGCCGGTACCCTTTCGGTAGACGTGCGCACGCACAGGCCGGAAGATATGGCCAAGTGGGTGCGCGCCATACGCCGTTGCGGCAAGTCCTATCTGCTCGGCAATGCGTGGGTGATGTCCGACATGGCCGACTACCTGGACAAGGCCGGAATCCGCCTGGGCAACGTGCGCGGAGCGGTCACCCCGGGAGGAAGGGCAAGCGCGGAGCAGCGCCAACGCATCGAGGCATCCTTCGGCTGCGTCGTGCACGACCTGTACGGGTGTTCCGAAGTTCCATGCATCGCCATGGAGTGCATGGAGGGCAACCTGCATCTGCTGGCGCATTCCGCGTACGTGGAATTCGATCCGGACCCGTGGTGCGGTGCTCCTTGCGTGCTTGTCACGGACATCAATAACAAGGCGATGCCGGTGATCCGTTTCGCCACGGGAGACCGCGCCGTGCCGGTCGACGGGGATTGCGGGTGTGGGCGGGGCTTCCCGCTGATGCGCATGGTGTGCGCGGCGGAAACATGGTTCCTGACGGCGGAGGGGCGGTATCTGCCTGGCGGCGATTTTGTTTCGCAGGTCGCCAGGTTGTGCGGCGGAGCGGACGTACGGCTGCGGCAATGGGCACCCGGCGAGGTCCGGGTTCTTGTGACAACCGGAGACGCTGCGGCCCTGGAACGGGTGGAGGGATTCTGCAGGCAAGCCGGAGGAACGGCGTATCCCGGACTCTCGTTCAGCGTTGCACGTGGCGATGACCGGATGGCCGCGCCAGTGGCCGGTGGGCGCGCGTCGGACTGAAATGGTGCCCGGCGGAGATTTCACGGCGTCGGTGCAGGCCCCGGGCTTGCGGTACTGCGGTGCGGCGGAGAGCGGAACGTGCTCCGGAAGTGGGGCTGCTGTCCGGATGGTGCTTCGGCCAGGATAAAGAGGGCGAGCATGGTAATTGCTCTGGCGGGAATCGCGCTGGTGCTGGCGGTGGTGATCACGGGCCGCGCTGTTTGCGAGGCGGGCCGGGTGGCCTTTTGTCGGGTTGCGGCACCGGTGGTCACTGCGGCGCTGGTGGTGTGTGAAAGCCACCTTGCCGTGGCGAGCGACGTGCCGGACTGGCTCCTGACGCTGGTGCTGCTGTTGCAGGCCCTGCTTGCGCCGGCGTGGACCGTCTTCGCATTGTGCTACGGACGGGAATGCTCGTGGCGCATGCTGCCCCGCAGCGGCAAGTTCTTGCTTGCCCTGGCTCTTTCCCCCCTGTTCATGGCCCTGTTCATGAGCCCGGGGGATTTGTTCTATCTTGCCGACTTCACGGCGGACCGGGTGTTCTATCTCGAACCGCACGCTTTCTTCTTCTATCTGCAACTCCTGCTTTGCCTGTTGCTGTCCGCAGGCATTCTGGAAAGCACCTTGCGCAGCAGCCGGCACAGCGAACGCTGGCGCATCAAGCTCGCGCTGGTTGGTGCGGGTGTCGTATTGGCCGCCTTGTGCCTGCAATACGGACAGGGGCTGGTCGTGCGCACCCTGGATTTCGGCTACACGGGGTTGCGCAACAGTGCCGTTGTGCTCGGGTTCGGGCTTTTCCTGTATTCCGAGGCGCGCCGCGGAAGCGACAGGGTATACATCGCCCGCAGGTTGGCATTCCGATCGGTTGTCGCCGTCATCGCTGGCGGTTACCTTTTGGGGCTGGGGGTGCTGCGCGAAGGAATGCGGCTGATGGGACCGGATTTCGAGCGGCATTTCGCTCTTGCCATCGCCTTCGTCATCAGCCTGGCTGTCCTGCTCACCCTGCTGTCCGACCACCTGCGCAGGCGCTTCAGCATCTGGATGCACCGGACGTTCTACAACGAAAAGTACGACTACCGAACGCAGTGGATCAATTTCACGGACATGCTGTCGCATGCACGGGGCACGAAAGAGTTCGTCAACGTACTGCTCATAGGCCTGTGCGACGCCTTCGGCTTCGTTGGCGGGGCATTCATTCCGGCCGACCTTGAACACCCCGGTGGCATGAGGGAAGGCGTGTTCTACGAGATGGAGCCGTTGCCCGTGCTGCCCGCCACCGGCTTTGCCGCGCTGTTCGAGCGGGAGGGAGGCCCGTGTCCGGTTGCCGACATTGCGGAAAGCGTGCCCACCGAATCCTTCGAGGCGCTGTGCAATGCCGGGGTAAGTGTCGTGCTGCCGGTCCGTACCGTGGAGGGCAGCGAGGGGATCGTGCTGTTGGCCCGCCCCATCGACACGCATGAGGCACACGACATCGAGGACTTCGAGCTGCTGGAGGCCATGGGGCGGCAGATAGCCTTGTGCGTCCGCAGTTTTCGACTTGGCGACGAACTGGCCGTGGCGCGGGAAATGGAGGTGCTCGGCCGGTTCGCGGCGCTGGTCATGCACGACCTCAAGAACCAGGTCTACGCGTTGTCGCTTTTGGTCGACAATGCGCGGGAATACATCAGCGAACCGGACTTCCAGCGTGATCTTGTGGAAACGTTGACCAACAGCGTTGCCAACATGCGCAATCTCATCTCCCAACTGACGCGGCTGCCGGGGCGCGAGAATCTGCAGATGGAGGACGTGGACCTGATGGAACTGGCCCGGACTGCATGCGGTCAACTGCCCAATGCGGACATACAGTTCATAGGCACCGGAGTGAAGGTGCGGGTCGATGCCGAGCAGGTGGCCAAAGTCTTCGTCAATCTGTGCCTCAACGCCATCGAGGCGGGCGGAAACAAACGGGTGGCCGTGCACGTGGGTGATGACGGCAGGCCTTTCTTCCATGTGGTGGACTCTGCTGGCGGCATTGACCCGGCCCTGCTTCGCGATGGCCTGTTCAAGCCGTTTCGCACCACCAAGGCGCGGGGCATGGGCATCGGTCTGTATCATTGCCGGAAGATCATCGAGGCGCATGGCGGTACGATCAGTGCGGAGTCGCATCCCGGCAAGGGCACCACGTTTACCGTCCGGTTCGAGGCGGCTGCGGCGGGGGATGCGGCTACGGACGTCAGGACGTGATGCGGGCCTGTGGTGATGCCGCTGTCGGGCAAGACGCGGGAGGTGGAAAGGCGATGTCCCTGTACTGCAATGTCGTATTCAAGGGGGGAGGCATAAAGGGGGTGGCCTACGCAGGGGCATTGCGGGCTCTTGCCAGGCATGGTTTGCTGCGGGGAGTGCGCCGGGTGGCCGGGACATCGTCGGGAGCCATGGCTGCCGTCTTTCTCGCCCTTGGGGCTTCCCCCGATGAAATGGTGGACATCCTGCTGCGGACCCCGTTCCACAAGTTCATGGACGCCTCGCGCTGGGTGGGGGGCGACCTGCAACGGCTGGTGCGCGATTTTGGATGGTTCAAGGGCGAGATGCTGGAACGTTGGGCCCGCGCGAACATCGCGGCATTGACCGGCAACCCGCACATGACGTTCGCCGAGCACCAGCGCATGGTCGAGGCGAATCCGGGCAGGTACCTGGAACTCACCATCATCGGGGCCAATCTGTCGATTCAGACGCCCGAATTGTTCAACGCGGAACGGACACCCGAAGTTCCCATCCATGAGGCGCTGCGCGTCTCCATGAGCATTCCCCTGTTTTTCAAGGCTGTTCGCAATCACAAGGGGGAGTTGCTCGTGGACGGCAGCGTTGTCTGGAATTACCCGATCTCGTTGTATGACAAGGCCAGATATGTAGCGCCTGATGTCGCGCGCGAGGTGCATCCGGAAATCCGGGATGAAGACGCCGTTGTGCTGAACCGTAAAACGCTTGGCTTGATGGTGGAAACGCGAAGCGGCAGTGAACGGGTTGTTCGGGACAGTGGTCAGATAACGGATTTTCGCACGTATTTGCGATCCATACTGGGTTTTATAACGGACAGCATGCACAGCGCATATCTGTCAGAGGCGGATTGGAAACGTACGGCCTTGATCGATGCGCTTGGCGTTCGCTCGACAGATTTCCATATAGGCAGGGATGTTGTGGGGAGTCTTATCGCCAGCGGCGATCGCTGTATCGAGGCCTTCATTGCAAGCGGCAAGCATTGCTGAAGGTTGTGGTAATGCGCTATCTGGTTGTAGCCAGGCAATGTCAGCGCGAGGAAACCGGCCGATAAATTATTGTATATATTGTATGCGCGTGAGGTATTTGGCATGCGCATGTTCTTCGATGTTTTCTGATTTTGCCGTGACAGGATTGATTCGTTCTGCTTCGTAACGCAAAGAGTCTTGTAAAGGTGGTGCTGCGAGATGTGGAAAGGAAAGCTGAGCGGCGTTAAGAAAGTCATGCGCTCAAGAGATGAAAGGCGAAATTCTGATAGAATAGAGCTCATGAGCCCCTTTATCTGTACGACATGCTTCAACGGAGGAGAAGGAATAATCGGCGTTGTGCGCAATATCGGCATCGGGGGGGTTCTCGTGGAGTTTCAGACAGAGCTTGGACTTTCCGAAATTTCTGAAGGGTGCCCATGCGTACTTACAGACATGATGCCGGAAGGCTTTCACGCACTGCATGAAGTTACCGGGCGCGTCGAGTGGGTGTACAGAAAGTTTGTGGGGATTGCCTTGGAGCCAGAGCTTTTTTTGGATTTGGCATCCGTCTTCGCCTTTTTGAAGCGCCTCCGCATTTCATACAGGGAAATGCCCCCGGCAGAATTGTTCTAAGGCCATACCTACCCCGGTGGCGTCGGTTCAAACCCGCGCCCCCCTCGGAACAACGAAACCCACAAGCGCAAACCTGCGAGTTTCGTTGTTCCGAGGAGGGATTCCAGACGAAGGAGGCCGGGCCCCTACCTCGCTTGCTCAAGTCTTTCCATCAGCCGTGCCATGGCCAGTTCCCTGCCCATGTCCTGCAGCAGCCCATCGACGTGCTCGAAGCTGAAGCGCGAGCCAAGGTACAGGTGCATGTACCTGGCGGGCACACCGCAGTGCGGTGCCATGGCCTCGGCCAGTTCGCGGGTGCGCTGCTGGGCGCGTCCGCTCCAGGGCCAGTCGGAATCGGCCAGGAAGCCGATGGTGTGCTCCGCCCGCACGTGCTCGGGCCGCATGGTCAGGCCGGTCAGGCCGATGTCCAGGTAGTGGTTGACCACGGCCAGCGGCTTCACCCCTTCGGCCAGGCTCACGTCGTCCAGCCCGTGCATGGCGGCGGTGGCCAGGATGATCTCTTCGTCCGCCCCGCGCGCGGTCAGTTCGCGCAGCACCCATGAGTGGTGGTCTTCGTTGCGGGCGATGAACGGATCCTCGGACTTGTGCAGGGTGTAGTCCGCGTCAAAGGCGTACACGAAGCGTTTCAGGCAGTCGTGCAGCAGGATGGCGGCGTACAGCAGGCCCCGGTCCAGCGGCAGGCCGCGCGCCTCGTGCGCATCGCCCAGGGCGCGGGCGTTGCGCAGGTCCTGCAGCACGTGCAGGGCCAGCCCGCCGATGTGACCGTGGTGCGCTCCGGATCCTGGCGAGGCGGCAAAGCTCCATGCGGGGTAGCGGGGGTGGGCATAGGGCGTCAGCGGTTCGTCCAGTTCCATGAATTCTTCCACCAGCCCGCGCCACACCGGGTTGGTCACGGCGGGCACGAATTCACGGCGGATGGCGGCCAGTGCGGGTTCGCCCTGAAAACGGGCCAGCCGCCAAAGCTCGTGCGGCGGAATGATGTCGAGTTGCGGCATGGCTGTGTCCTGCTTGGCGGCTCCCGGTTGCATGCTCTCTGCGCCGCCGTGTCTGCATTTGCTGGCGGCTTCTCGCCCGCCGGTCCCCCGGTCCCTACTTGATCCCCGCCCGCATGAACGACTGCACGAACTGCCGCTGGAACAGCAGGAACCCGATCAGCAGCGGGCCGGAGGTCATCAGCGTGGCCGCCGTGATGATCGACCAGTCCACCCCCTGCTCGGTGGACGAGAACACCTGCAAGCCCACGGTGAGCGGGCGCGAATTGGTGGTGTTGGTGACGATGAGCGGCCACAGGAAGTTGTTCCAGTGATAGCTGACCGAAACCAGCGCGTAGGCCAGGTACACCGGCTTGCCCAGCGGTACGTAAACCTTCCAGAGAATTTGCAGGGTGCTGGCGCCTTCCACGGCGGCGGCCTCGTCCAGTTCCTTGGGTATGCTCTTGAAGGTCTGGCGCAGCAGAAAGATGCCGAAGGCCGACGCCATGTACGGCAGGCCGATGGCCAGCGTGGAATCCAGCACGCCGATGGCCGACATGGTGCGGTAGTTTTCCACCACCAGCACGTCGGGCATGATCATCAGTTGCATCAGCACCAGCGCGAACAATATGCCCTTGCCGGGAAAGTCGTACTTGGCGAAGGCATAGGCCGCCAGCGTGCACAGCACCAGTTGTCCGGACAGCACCAGGGTGACCAGCAGCACGGTGTTGACCAGATAGCGGGCAAAGGGGGCCGCGTCCCACGCCGCGCGGAAGTTGTCCAGCGTCAGCGGCGCGGCCAGCGTGAACCGGGTGGAAAATTCAGAGGGGTGAAAGGCCGTCCACACGGCGTACAGCAGCGGCAGCGCCCACAGCACGGCCAGGGTCCACGCGGCGGCGGTGTCCAGCACGCGGGCAAGGCCCCGGCTGTCGTAAATATTGGTCTGGCTCATCTGTAGTGCACCTTGCGATCGAGAAAGCCGAACTGGCCGATGGAGGCCAGCGCCAGAAAGCCCAGCAACACCATGGTCAGCGCCGCGCCGTAGCCGGTATCCCAGTATTTGAAGCTGACTTCGTAGATGTAGTAGAGCAGCAGCGAGCTTGCGTTGTTGGGGCCGCCCTGGGTGAGCACGAACAGGTGGTCCACCATGCGGAAGGCGTTGATGGTGGCGTTCACCAGCACGAACAGGGTGGTGGGCATCAGCAATGGTATGACCACCCGGCGGTAGTAGTACAGGCGCGATGCACCCTCCAGCATGGCCGCTTCGCCCAGCGAAGGCGGTATCTGCTGCAATGCCGCAAGGTAGAAGATCATGAAGAAGCCCGCATCCTTCCACACCGCAACGGCGATGACGCACGGCAGCGCCGTGGATTCGCTGCCCAGCCAGTTCACCCCGGCAAGGCCCAGCGCCCCGCGAATCTGTTCCAGCAAGCCGTATTCCGGCGTGTAGAAGAACAGCCAGATGTTGGCCACGGCGATCATGGGCAGCACCGTGGGCACGAAGTAGCACAGCCGCAGCACCGACTGCCCGGCCAGCCCCGCGTTGACCAGAAAGGCCATGGTCATGGCCAGCCCGATGGACAGCGGAATGGTGCCGCTGGCGAACAACAGGTTGTTCACCAGCGCCTTGCGGAACACCTCGTCTTCCAGCAGGTACTGGTAGTGTTCCAATCCCACGAACTGCGCGGGCGCGCCGCCCCGTCCATCCAGAAAGAAGCTGTGGATGAAGGTGTTCACCGCCGGATAGTGGGTGAATGCGGCGATGAACGCCAGGGCGGGCAGCAGCAGGAGCCAGGCGTGGATGGTGCGCATTGTGGCGGGATTGCGAAAGGCTGGGGGCACGGATGGACCTCCGGGTGAACAATGAGGGCGGGTGAACAGCGAGGGCGGGTGAACAGTGAGGGCGGCCGGACCGTGACGGCGCACAAGCTGTCACGGCGAGGCAGTGAACGGCGATGCCGTGCGCCGCCCATGGTGCATGCCGCCGTTGCGCCATGCGTTTTTTCCTGCCGGGACGGAGCACACGGCCCCGCCCCGGCAGGGGCATTCATTCGTCAATGGGCAACGCAGCCTTTCAGTCGCCCGGCCCGGTGCCCAGCCAGCGAACGGGCAGTCCTACTTGCCGTAACGGCGCAGGATGCGTTCCGCTTCCTTCTGGGCGTCCTTCAGGGCGTCGGCTGGCTTCTTGGAGCCGGTCACGGCGGCCTGGATGGCGTCGTCCAGCGCCTTGGTCACGCGCTGGTTGTCGTGGGTGGACAGTTCCGGCACGGCGTGGGCCAGCTGGTCGCGGGCCACGGCCGCCACGGGGAACTTGGCCACATAGTCCTTCATGGCCGGGGTTTCCCAGGCGTCGGGGCGCACGGCCACGTAGCCGGTGTCGATGCCCCACTGGGCGGCGCGGTCCGCGCTGGTCATCCACTGCACGAAGGTGACGGCAGCCTTGCGCTCGGCGGGGGTGGCCTTCTTGAAGATGTAGAAGTTGCCGCCGCCCGTGGGCGAGCCGGGGCGCGCGCTGGCGGGCAGCATGCCCACGCCGAAGGGGAAGGGCGCGTTGGTGCGCACGTTGGTCAGGTTGCCGGTGGTGGTCCACATGATGGCGGATTTGCGCTCGAAGAAATCGCGCGGGGTGGTGGCCCAGTCGATGGTGCCCTTGGGCGACACCTCGTGCTTGTAGGCCAGGTCCACCAGAAATTGCAGGGCCTCGACGGCCTTGGGCGCGTCGAAGTAGGTCTTGGTGCCTTCGGCGTTCATCAGTTCAACACCGTTCTGGATGGCCAGGGCCTGGAACATCCAGTAGGCGTACCCGGTGGAGGGAATGGCCACGCCCCACTGGGTGACCTTGCCGGAGGCGTCGCGGACGGTCAGCTTCTTGCCCATTTCCACCAGTTCGTTCCAGTTGGCGGGGCCTTTTTCGGGGTCCAGCCCGGCGGCCTTGAAGGCCTCCTTGTTCCAGTACATCACGATGGTGGAGCGCTGGAAGGGAATGCCCCAGGTCTTGCCGCCGGTCTGGCTGTTGCGCATGAAACCGGGAAAATACGCCTTGGTGAAGCCCATTTCCTCCGGCTTCAGGATGTCGTCGTAGGCCACCACCGCGTCTTCGTCGATGAGGGTGTACATGTCGGTGGACAGCAGCACCGCCACATGCGGCGGCTCGCCCCCGCGCAGGGCGGTAAGGGCCTTGGTGAGGGTTTCGCGGTAGATGCCCGCGTACACCGGGGTGACCTGGATGTCCGGGTGTTCCTTCATGAACTGCTCGGTCATGCCTTCCACGATCTTGGTGATGGGGCCGCCGACGGAAACGGGGAAGTAGAAGGTGAGATTCACCTTTTCCGCCAGAGCGGTGCCCGCAAGCAGCGTCAGCGACAGCAGGGCCGCCGCCGCCAGAGTGCACGTTTTCCTGAAACCGGTCATTGTGATGCCTCCTGCGATGTTGCGTTGGGATGTGGGGCGTAACCCGCCGAAATCACCAATACGGGGCGAATGTGTCCGTTGCGCCGCGAGGGTGTGTCAGCGGCAGGTGCCGCGCCGCTCACCGGTTTGTGCGTCAAAGATGTGGATGTGCTCGTCCGGGCAGTGCAGATATATCTCGGCTCCCACGGCAATGTCCGACACGCCGTCCACCACGACGGAAAGCTCTTCGCCCCCCACGCGGCAGCCAAGAACGGAACTGGACCCCAGGTATTCCACGCTTTCCACCACGGCGCGCCAGCCGTCGGGCACGATGCGGACGTGCTCCGGGCGGATGCCCAGCACATAGTTCGCGCTGTCCACCACGCCCACCTTGCCGGACCGGCTGCCCGCCACGCACACGCTGCCGCGCGCATCGTCCAGCCGCACCAGGTTCATGGGCGGCGTGCCGATGAAGTTGCCCGCAAAGGTGGTGGCCGGGCGGGAATACAGTTCGGACGGCGTGGCATTCTGCACGATCCGCCCGCCCTGCATCAGGATGATGCGGTCGGCCATGCTCATGGCCTCGGTCTGGTCGTGGGTGACGTACACCATGGTCATGCCCAGGGTCTGCTGCAAGGCGCGGATTTCACGCCGCATCTCGTGGCGCAGCTTGGCGTCCAGATTGGAGAGCGGCTCGTCCATCAGGCACACGGCTGCCTCTGCCACCAGGGCGCGGCCCAGGGCCACGCGCTGCTGCTGCCCGCCGGAAAGTTCGCCCGGCTTGCGTTGCAGCAGGGCGGAAAGCCCCAGGATGTCCACGGCGCGGGTCAGGCGTTTTTCGCGCTCCGCCTCCGGCACCTTGCGCACGGTGAGCCCGAACAGGATGTTCTCGCGCACCGTCAGGTGCGGGAACAGCGCGTACGACTGGAAGACCATGGCCAACTGGCGCTGGGCAGGGGGCAGGTGGGTGACGTCGCGCTCGCCGATCATGATGCGGCCCGAGGTGACGGATTCCAGGCCCGCGATGAGCCGCAGGGTGGTGGACTTGCCGCAGCCCGAAGGCCCCAGCAGCACCAGCATGGTGCCCTGTTCCACTTCAAAGGAGACGTCGTCCACGGCGCGGACGTCGCCCCAGTGCCTGCTGACGTTCAGAAGTTGAATGGCGGACAATGCGACCCCCTGTCGCTTGGGGTTGGGTGGGGCACGGTGCGGACCGGCGCGGTGGCTGCCGGGAATATGCTCACTGTTACATGCAGCCACATGGGCTGCCGGAAAAATGGCACTGTTATGGACAAGATATGTTTCACATAGTTGCGGTTTCACGTCAACATTCCGAAATTGTATGATTAACCAGTCATGCAGTCCGATATGGTGACAATGGTGTGGCGTATCGGTGGCGTGAGCCGTGGCGGGCAGGGGGTTCTGCATCGCGGATGGAGCGGACTTGGCCGGGCGTGGCACCGTGAAGCAACGGTGCCGTCCTCGGATGCGTGGATTCCGGGGGGTGTGTCTTCGGGGCACGGGCCGTCGTCCGTTGCGGCAGGACATGCCGTCGGAATCTGTACACTCGGCGCATGGGGCCGTGGCGGCAGGGAACACGTGGATTTGCAGGCACGATGGCCTGAGGGGGGAGCGTTGGTGCGGGCCGTGTGCGGTTTCGTGCCCGATGGCTGATGCACGGCAGCGCATGCGCCCATGGGTGATGGGCAGCCGCCCCGTCGTCCCGTCGCTCCGTCGTGGGCAGCCCGTGTTATGGTTCCGGAGTTACCGGCTGGCCGTCCACCCAGGTGCCCAGCACGGGGATGTCGGCAACGGAAGCCATGCCCGTCGGGCCATCCCGACCATCCAGCGGATCACGCCCCAGCATCACGAGGTCGGCCAGCATGCCGGGCAGCAGGCGCCCCTTGTCCGCCTCTTCGAAGGCCGAGAACGCCGCCTCGGTGGTGAACATGCGCAGGGCTTCGGCCATGCTCACCGACTGCTCGGCAAAGGGATGGTGCACGGCGGCGGCCATCCCGCGTAGCGGAGTGTAGTTGGTCACCGGGCTGTCCGAGCCGCCGCACACGCGTACCCCGGCGTCGAGGATGGCGCGGTAGGGGTGCAGGCGGCGCATGCGGTGTGGCCCGAACAGCGATGCGAGATGGGCCATGCGGTCATCGCCGAAATAGGACTCCACGAAGGCGGGCTGCATGGAGGCCACCACCCCGGCGCGGGCCATGCGGTCGATCTGGTCCCAGGTGGGCAGTTCGAAGTGCTCGATGCGGTGGCGGCTGTCACTGCGCGGCTCCAGCCGCTGGGCGCGTTCCATGGCCCGCAGCACCTGGTCGATGGCCCGTTCCGACTCGCAGTGCACCGCAACCTGCAACCCGCGCGCATGGGCGGTCAGCACGAAGTCGTCCATCTCCTGCTGGGAGTACAGCAGGGTACCGTCGTTGCCCGGGTCGTCGCTGTAGGGTTCGAACAGCGCGGCGGTGCGGGCGTCCAGTTCGCCGTCGGCGCAGATGCACCCGCCCACGCGGGGCAGGGCCAGTTGTTCCACTTCGGCCAGATCCATGCTCTGGTTCCAGCACACCACGCGCAGCGGCAGACGCGTGGCGTTGTCCAGCAGCACGGGTGAGCCGCCGGGGGTCAGTTCGCCACCTTCCATGGAATGCACGGTGGTGATGCCCACCCGCAGGGCCGACCGGGCGGCCACCAGGGCGGCAGCGTCCAGATGGGCCCGGTCCATGGAGCGCAGGATGGCCGGAAAGACCCAGGTGAGAATGCCGGGGTCGCGCACCACGCCGGTGAAGGGCGCGTTGCCGCGTCCGCCCTCGGTATCCGCGCCGGGCAGCCCGCGCGGCACCGCCAGTTGGCGGAGTGCCGGAGTATTCATGATGCAGCGGTGGCAGGTGGCGTGCATCAGCAGCACCGCCCGGCCCGGCGCTACGGCATCCAGTTCCGCCTTGGTGGGCATGCGCCGTTCCGCAAGGTCCAGTTCCTCCAGCCGGAAGCCGTAGACCATGGCGCCGAAGGGCGCGTTGCGAACGGCGTCGGCCACCATGTCCAGCACGTCGCCCAGGGTTTCCGCCACGGAAAGGTCCATGCCCAGGTCCATGATGCCGGTAAGCAGCAGGTGCGAATGGCAGTCGATGAAGCCGGGCAGCACCGTGGCCCCGCCCATGTCGGTGCGGACGAAGCCCCGGTCGGCAAAGGGGGCCAGTTCCGCCGCGCGGCCCACGGCCACGATGCGCCCGCCTTCCACGGCCATGGCGTCGGGCAGGGCCTCGCCATGGATTTCGGCGGGCGCCATGG